>DASRZG010000632.1:0-2402 GCA_035686585.1 Phycisphaerae bacterium | reverse complement strand
GCCTTGGGCATTCTGGACGGCCAGGAGGCCCGGATGTTGGCGGATCGGGAGGTGCGGAAGCTGGCGTCGGAAGGAGCGATCGTCTGCCCGAGCTCCTTCCGCTGCGCTCCAGGAGCTCGGGCAGACGAATGACCGGAGTGTTACCTATGTCCCCGGTCTAAAGCGCCACCTATGTTCCCGGTTGCACAGGGTTAAGCCCCCAAGCCACAGGACACAGGTTACAAACCTGTGCCACCGAGGACGACCGGTGCCGAGGGTTCCGAGACGTTCCCTGCCACGTCGACGGCCCGGATGGCGTAGGTGCCGGCGGGGAAGTCGGTCGACGGGGCGGTCAGGTCGGCCATGGTGGAGATGGTCACGCTGTCCCAGCCCTCCCCCGCGCGGCGGAGGAGCTCGTAGTTGCGGACCATCGTGTCGTCGGTGGCGGGCGTCCAGCGGAAGGTGGTCTTGCCGTCGGCGCGGGCGGCGGTGAGCTTGGCGGGGGCGGTCGGCGGGGTCCCGTCCCGGCCACGCCAGATGACGATCCAGCCCAGCTCGAGGAAATGCTTCGGCGGCAGCGGGCCGTTGAGGTAGATGCGGAAGCCCTTGTACTGCTGGTCCGGGGCAATGGCCTTGCTGTGGGTGTCGTTGCTGTACATGTCGTCGACGGCGAAGCCGGCGACGGCCCACTCGCGGTCGGGGGTGGGCGGCATGTTGCCCTGCTGGCAGTGCCCGTAGGGGCGGACGAACTGGAAGGCGTCCAGGCCCAGGTCGAACGCCCGCGTCTGGCGGTCGGCGTCGAGGCAGGTCTCGCGGGCGACCTTCAGCCCCCGGCCCAGGACGTTGACCCGCCCGGGCCGGCAGGCGGCCACGACGGTGCCCATGCCGTGTACGACCACGCCGTGCTGGTCGGGATTGCAGCGATAGGCCAGGGCCATCTGCAAGCCCGTCAGGCGCGACAGGGGCTTTTCGAGCACAACCCCGCGCTGGCCCTCCAGGCGGAGGTAGCGGCCCTGGCCGCCGGGGCCCTCGCCGGTGACGATCTTGCCGGAGTCGATGCCGGCGCGGTCGGCCTGGAACGTCTGGCGGTAGACGATGCGGGTGGCGAGCATCTTTGTCAGCCGCCCGTCCAGGTCGGCCGGGGATGGCAGGTCCTTGACCTCCCCCACCAGGGCCGCGGCGAACCGCTCGGGGATGTGGTTGGAGCGGTTGAAGGTCGGCGACCACGCCACGTCCATCGCGGGCGCGCCGCCGCGCTTCGGGCGGGCGCGGTGGAGGTTCACCCGCCACAGCGGGTCGGCGGAGGTCCCGGCGATCTCGTCGATCGGCACGGCCAGCACGGCCGTCCAGCTCGCCGCGTCCTTGAGGATCCGCACGCCGGCGGTGCTGTTCCAGGCGGCCTGGTTGACCTTGGCGTCGTAGAGGCCGGCGGCGGGGTTGACCGCGAAGTGGTAGTACGTCCCGGACGGCTCCAGCCCGCCCTGGAGCATGACCTCGACGGAGTCGCCCGCCCAGACGTTGCCGTCCCGGGCGACGGGCTTGGCGGTGATGGCCTTCATGTCCGGCTCGAAGCAGCGGACGGCGACATAGAGCGTCCGGCCGTGGCGGGCGAGGTAGCCGGCCGTCTTGACCGGCGGGGCGGTGTCGGACCGGCCCGACAGGTGGGTGAACGGCAGCGGGCCGGTCCAGCCCTTCAGGTCGGCGGCGCCGTCGAGGCTGGGGGCGGCGGTCAGCTCGGCCACGCTGACGGCGGGGACCTTCAGCCGCTCGGCGATCGTCTCCAGCGGAGGTTTTTGGCACAGCGCGCCGGCGAAGACACTCCCGGCGGCAATCAGGATCACAGCGAGGCAGATGGACGTTTTCATGATCGCTCCTGTGAGACTGGTGCCCCCTGCGGCGGCAGGCGGGGCCTGTTCAATGTAACCGCACCAAGCGGGAAGGCTACTGTGAATCTGCGGAGGAATGGTGCTCCCGACCAGCCCGTAGGGCGGTCCATGCTAGCCCCCCGCGGGAGCGGGGGGACGGGATTCCGCCCCCTGACCCTCAAGCCCCGCAGGGGCGGCACATGCCTACTGCGTCTATGTGTCGCCCCTGAAGGGGCTGGACGTTGGAACAGCCGCCCGTTACCCACCGCTGCCGCGGCGGGCTAGCATGTTCCGCCCTTGCGGGCTGTGCAGAGACGAGCGACCCGGCCTGAAGACGGAGTCAGAGATTGAGGCCTGCAGGTCCTCCCGGTAGTCTGGGGAGCAATGGCAGAGCATGTGACAATCCGTCGTGCGGGGGAGGCGGACCGGGCGGGGATCCAGGCCGTGGCGGCGGGGCTGCCGGAGTGGTTCGACGAGCACGCGCGGGACGTGGCCATTCCGACGGACATCCGGCACCAGGAGGTCTTCGTCGCCGTCGCGGCCGGGGAGGTGGTGGGG
>DASRZG010000631.1:0-3882 GCA_035686585.1 Phycisphaerae bacterium | reverse complement strand
CCCCACCACCTCCCCGGCCGCGACGGCGACGAAGACCTCCTGGTGCCGGATGTCCGTCGGAATGGCCACGTCCCGCGCGTGCTCGTCGAACCACTCCGGCAGCCCCGCCGCCACGGCCTGGATCCCCGCCCGGTCCGCCTCGCCCGCCCGACGAATTGCCACATGCTCTGCCATTGCTCCCCAGACTACCGGGAGGACCTGCAGGCCTCAATCTCTGACTCCGTCTTCAGGCCGGGTCGCTCGTCTCTGCACAGCCCGCAAGGGCGGAACATGCTAGCCCAACTTTCGCAGTTTGGCCTCGCGCGGGGGAATTTTCGGGCGATTTTCGCGCGTAAGTCCCGGCGGTTCCGTTCGAGGGCCGGCCCAGAGGGCTGTAGTGCAGACCTGACCCCTTGTTCGGCGTGGCGAAGGGCCGAACAATGCGGACATGTTCCTGAGATCGCACAAGCGGCGGAAGAACGGCAAGACCCATCGCTATTTCAGCATCGTCGAGAACCGCCGCATCGCCGGCAGCGGGCCCGACGGCAAGCGAATGGCCCAGCGCACCGTGCTGTATCTCGGTGAGATCAACGACTCCCAGCAGGCGGCTTGGCGCAAGACGCTGGATGTCTTCGACGGCACAGGCGAGCAGCCCAGGCAACTGGCGCTGTTTCCCGACGACCGGCCCATCCCCCCGGACGCCGTCAACGCCCTCCAGATCCGCCTGTCGGAGATGAAGCTGCTGCGCCCCCGACGCTTCGGCGACTGTTGGCTGGGCTGCTGGCTGTGGCAGCACCTGGAGCTGGACCGTTTCTGGCGGAAGCGGTTCCAGGACGCCCGCGGCGAGGTGCCGTGGGAGAAGGTCCTCCAGCTGCTGGCGGTCCACCGGCTGATTGCCCCCGGCAGCGAGTACCGCCTGCATCGCCAGTGGTTCCTGCATAGCGCCATGGACGAGCTGCTGGGTGTGGACTTCCAGGCGGCCGCCAAGGACCGGCTCTACCGCTGCCTCGACCGCCTGCTGGCCCACAAGGACGACCTGTTCCGCCATCTGCGGCAACGCTGGCAGGACCTGTTCGCGGCCGAGTTCGACGTGCTGCTGTACGACCTGACCAGCACCTACTTCGAGGGCCTCTGCCGGGAGAACCCCAAGGCCCGGCACGGCTACAGCCGCGACGGCCGGGGGGATTGCCGGCAGGTGGTGATCGCGCTGATCGTCACCCCGCAGGGCTTTCCGCTGGCCTACGAGGTGCTTCCGGGCAACACCGTGGACAACACCACGCTGCGCGAGTTCCTGCGGAAGATCGAGGCCCGCTACGGCAAGGCCCGCCGCATATGGATCATGGATCGGGGCGTCCCCTGCGAGGCGACGCTGGCGGAGATGCGGCAAGCGGAGACGGACTACCTGGTCGGCACGCCGCGCTCGATGCTGGGCAAGCTGGAGCAGTCGCTGACGGAGCTGCCGTGGCGGCAGGCCCGTCCGGACGTGCGGGTCAAGCTGCTGGCGCAGGAGGGGGAGGTGTTCGTACTGGCCCAGAGTCAGCCCCGCCGCCAAAAGGAGATCGCCATGCGGCGGCGAAAGCTCCGCAAGCTGTGGGACGGGCTGAAGCGGCTGCGGGCCCACTGCCGCGACCGCGACCGGCTGCTGGAGCGTCTGGCCGTGCTGAAGCACGAGGCAGGGCGGGCGGCACGCATGGTGGAGATCCAGACCCCCGAGCCGGGCCGGCCGGTCACCGAGCAGACCTTCCAGTACCGGCTGAAGCGGGACGCCTACCGCCAGGCCCGCCGGCGCGACGGGTCGTACCTGCTGCGGACGACCTTGCCTGCCGATGACCCCGAGAAGCTGTGGGAACATTACATGGTGCTGGTGGAGGTGGAGGCGGCGTTTCGTTGCCTCAAGAGCGACCTGGCGATCCGGCCGGTGCACCACCAGCTGGAACAGCGCGTGGAGGCCCACATCTTCGTGGCGTTCCTGGGCTACTGCCTGATGGTGACGCTGAAGAATCTGCTGCGCCCGCACGCCCCCGGCCTGACCCCGCGGGCGGTGCTGGAGAAGTTGGGGACGATCCAGATGGTGGACGTGCAGGTGCCGACGACGGACGGGCGGTGGCTGACGATGCCCCGACACACCCAGCCGGAGCCGGAGCACCGGATGATCCTGGCCACGCTGGGCCTGACGCTGCCACCGCAACCGCCGCCACGGATCACCGCCGGCCAGGTTCCCCGGCCCGAGCCCGCCCCGGACCCGGCCGGCGTGTAGTGAAGACCTTGGCCTCCGCCGGACGGAGGATCAAGGACTTACGACCGTTTTCGCCCCAAACTGCGAAAGTTGGGCTAAGGAGGTACACGACATCGGGACTCCGCTCGTCCAGGGCACCCCCCATTCTCGATGCAAATGAGTGCCATTGGCCGGGGACCCGCGGCAGTGCCCACTCCGGGGTGTCTGGATCTGTTTACACGCCTGGACGGAAACACCAGCGAGATCGGCATAGGTATTGCCAAAGGCGTGTCTTACGAGACTTTCCGGGCTGTTTACAAACGGCGATTTTGTAATCAGCCCGCCCCTTCGGGGTGGGCTTGGGGCGTCGCGGCCGTCCGTCCGCAGCGGCGTCTGCCCGGGAGCCCACACCTGTTTACACACCCTGGATGGAAACACCGTGGAAACGGGCACACGTGTAGAGCAAGACGTGGGTTATGAGACTTCCAAGCCTGTTTACAAAAGGCATTCTTGTAAACACCCTCCGGGCGCCCGACTCAGCCGGCTTTGGTCTCGGCGGGGGGGGTGGGCGGGCGGAGGGCCTGGAGGATCTGTTCGATATGCTCTATGCCCTGGCGGCAACGTTGGATCAGGGCGTCGCCATCCGTCTCGTGGCGTGTCAGCACGGTCAGCTTGCCGTACAGCCTCATCAGGGACGTTGCCCACTGACGGCGTTTCTCGGGCGTGGCCTTTCGCGCCGATGCGATGGCCTTGGCCAGGGGGATTTCCGCCAGGCAGTCCAAGTCCTTGCTGATCCGCTGGAGGCGGTACTGGTGAGCGGGGTCGCGGATTTCGGCGGGCATGTCCTCGTTGGCGTACCACCCCGAGCCCAGGCAGAAGGGGCAGGCCTCGACCCCCAGGCCCTCGCAGTTGGGGCAGCGGAAGCGTTCGACCAGGCCCGTGCCATGGCACGTCGCACAGGGACGGGTCCCGTCCCCGCACATGAAGCACCGCCGCCGCCCGAACGCGGCCACGATCACCTTGCCGGCCTTCCCGCCCACGGCCTCGTCAATCGCCTGGAACACCTGGCGGAGCGGCACACCCCCGGCCAGGCTCCGCAGGCCCATGTACCCCGAACAGATTGGCTCGCTCCGGCCTTGGTTCACCGCGCGGACGAACTCCGCCATCGCCGAAAGGAACCTGGGGGAAAACTCCTGCCGCGGCTCGGTTGCGTGGCTTGGCGCCGACTCGCGCACGCCTGCAGCGATCGGTTCGTATGCGCACATTGGCCACCTGCCTTACAGAGATCGACAGCGAAGTGCTCAATCGGATCGTTGGCCGCAGGATAGGAGAAATAGATGAGACCAGCCGAGCTATCTCTGCGGGATCGCTGGTGGCCCGTTCGGCTTTACCGATCCAATATAGATGGTACCAGGAACGCCGCCGCGCCAACAGGCAAATCGGCGGATTTTTCGGCGCCGTGCTCGGCCTACAGCGACTCCAGGATCCGCAGGTAGCTGTGGTATCGCCGCAGGGAAATCCCCCCGGCCTCGACGGCGTCCCGGACGGCGCAATCCGGCTCGTGGGTATGGGAGCAGTCGTTGAACCGGCATGCGCCCGCCACCTCGGCCATTTCGGGGAAATACCACGGCAGCTCGGCGGCGTCGATGCCCATCGCCAGCTCGCGGACGCCCGGGGTGTCCACGATC
>DASRZG010000630.1:0-3839 GCA_035686585.1 Phycisphaerae bacterium | reverse complement strand
AGGGCGATCGGGCCGGCGAAGCGCGGCCTGTCGGGCTCGGCCTTGTCGTCGGCGTCGAAGTTGCGGAACGCGCGACTGCCGTCAAACCCGCCGCCGCTGTTGCCTCGCACGTCCACGATGAGCGCCCGGGCCCCCTGGAGGGCGCCGATGGCCTTGTCGAGGCTGGCGATCAGATCGGGCTGGATCCGCCGGACGTAGATGTACCCCACG
The DNA here is from genome assembly GCA_035686585.1 of Phycisphaerae bacterium. Lineage (GTDB taxonomy): Bacteria > Planctomycetota > Phycisphaerae > SM23-33 > SM23-33 > DASRZG01. Next base: position 3,629 of record DASRZG010000630.1, on the reverse strand, counting down.
TTGCCCTCCAGCATGGTCCACGAGACGTTGCCCGAGTCGCCGACTCCCTTGATCGGCACGGGCAGGCGCGGCAGGTACCGAACGCCCAGCGTGGCGGGCAGCTCCAGTTGGCGCGTCTTGCCGGCCGGGTCGGCCAGGACAAGCCGGACCTTCTGCCCCGGGTCCATCTGCCGCAGGAAGAACCGCGCGGCGTGGTATTGCAGGTACCGGTCGCTCGAATAGCCGCAGTACCTGCTCAGCAGCTTCATGGTCTCCTGAATCGCCTTCTCGGCCGGCGTGTCGTTGACGGACACGACGGTCTCGCCGATCTTCACACCCCCCGCCTCGGCCGGGCCTGCCTTGTCCACGTAGTACACCACCGGCCTGCCGCGGTCGTCGATCAGGCACGCCAGGCCCGGGTCCCATCGCGGCAGCGGCGGGGCGGGCGGCGCGGCGGTGCCGGAGCCGAGAAGGGCGTGGCTGTCCTCCAGCCGGGCGACCAGCTCCATGCACAGCAGGCCGAACTGCTCGTCCGTCTTGACGTCCCTGGCCCGCGGCAGCATCGCACCGCCCACAGCCCTCCAATCGATCCCCTTGAGTTGGAAGCACGGATACTGGCGTCCCAGGGCCAGATACAGGTCCAGGAACGCCCTCTCGTACGTGTCGGCCGGGGCCGTGGCCGGAGTCGTGCGGACGCCGGGATTGTCCTCGGCGCCGGCGATCGCCAACGCCATGACGAGGATCGCCGCCACGACCGGGATCGGCACTGCGCGGTCCGCGAGCCTCGGTTCCATGGGGTGCTTCGATGATGCCTCGGCCATCGTGGCCTCCCTGGGCGCTCGACCGGTGGTCCAGTGAATTAGACGACGGACGGACGGATGCGTCCAGGCCGGTTTTCCGCATCCGGTCGTTCGAGCCAATTCGCCCTCGGCCGCGAGGGCTCGGGGGGAAAGGGGGAAACAACCCATCGGCACGCATAGAATAGGACAAGGAGACGGCTGCGACGGGGCCTCAACAGGCATAGAGCAGTGCCCGGAGGGTAAGGAGGGAAATCATGCCTGGCCATCGCGCAAGTCGTATCGCCGCGCGCGGTCGGTTCCCGGGGGTCCGCAAGGGAGGTCGGGGACGGGCGGCAGTTCCGTTGACGGCGATCGTGTCCCTGGCGGTCCTTCTCGCGGCGGCGGGGTGCAGCCAACAGCCGGTGGTGCTTGCCCTGGGTACGATCTACGAGGACGACGGGCCCGGAGCCGACGGGCTCGAATCGACGCCGCGTGTGATCGTGGGCGGCGGCGACGCGGAAGGCGAATACGACCTGGATTACGTCGAGAAGGACGGCCTGCGTCGCGTCGCGTTCATCCTGGCTAACGACAAGTCCGAGCCGCTGGAAATCCGCAAGGTCAAGAGCGGCTGCGAGTGCATCCGACTGGTGACCGGTCCGGAGGTCATCCTTCCCCGGGGGGCGGGGATGTTCCTGGTCGAGTTTCATGCCCCGCGGATCGCCACCGAGTACGCCACCGAGATCGTCCTGTTCACGAGCGACTCCTCCCGACCCATGATCCCGCTGTCGATCCGCGCCCGGATCGGCCTGCCGCTGGGGTTCCGTCCCCGACTGCTGGAGGCGGGGCGGATCGCGATCGGCGACCGGCGGCGAAAGCTGGTGGCGCTGGTCAACGGCGGGCCGGTCCCGGTCCGCGTGATGGGCAGCAGCGTGACCGGCAACGACTGCGAGGTCATCGTGCCCGCCCAGGTGGTCCCGGCGGGCGGCAGGGTCATGGTCGAGTTGACGATCCGACCGGCCGGCCCGATCGGGCCGCGCAGCGAGACGGTCGTCATTGAAACCGACAGCGCCGAACAGGCGCGCGTGGCTCTTCCGGTCCGATTCGAGACGATGGAGGGCAAGGCCCGCGGCGGCGACAGGGAGCCTCGCTCCAGGACGCGCCGCAGCCGGGCCCAGTTGTGCCGGGGCGGTTGAAAGCGAGGAAGCAGTGAAACGGTTCCGTCGGAAAGCCGTATGGACGGGGTCCGCCGCGGTCCTGGTGGCCGTGGCCCTGTTGGGCGGCGGTCCGGTCCGCGATCCCCTGTCGTGCCCGCTGCGGGTCGTCTTCTTCTACTCGCCCACGTGCGCGGACTGCGGGAAGGTGCTCCGAAAGCTGCCGGACGTGGAACGGCTGTGGGGCCCAAGCGTCTGCATCGAGAAGAAGAACCTGAGCGAGCTGGCGTCTTTCGCGGAGCTGTCGGCCTACGAGGACCATTACCGCGTCGAGGTCGAGGCCCCGCCGGCGGTGTTCGTCGGAGCCAAGGCGCTGGTCGGGGCGGACGAGATCCTCGGCGATCTGGACGGCGCCATCGGGGAATCGCTGGCGGGGGGCGTGACGACATTCCAGCCCACGTGCGGTGCGGGCGAGGACGGCCGCTGCCCGCCGCCGGGACCGGCCTTCCCGCCGGCGGTGCTGGCGCGGTTCGAGGAGTTCAGCATCGTCACGGTCGCCGGGGCGGGGTTGGTGGACGGGGTCAACCCGTGTGCGTTCACGACGATCGTGTTCCTGATCTCCATGCTGGCCTACCTGGGCAAGAGCCGGCGGCAGTTGCTGCTGGTGGGGATGGGGTACACGGCAGCGGTGTTCGTGACCTACTTCCTGCTGGGCCTGGGGCTGCTGGGGGCGGTGAAGATCTTTTCGGCCAGCCGGGGGCTGACCACGGTGCTGGGCTATGTGCTGGCGGCGGTGGTGTTCACGCTGGCGGGGTGGAGCCTGGTCGATTTCATCCGGTATCTGCGGAAGCACGAGGCCGCGGCCATGACGCTGCGCCTGCCGCGGGCGGTGCGGGACCGGATTCACAAGGTCATCCGTAGCGGCCTGAGCACGCACGGGCTGGTGATCGGATCGGTGACCGTGGGGATCGTCGTGGCGCTGCTGGAGTCGCTGTGCACGGGGCAGGTGTACCTGCCGATCGTGTTCGTGATCCAGCGCGTGCCGGCGCTGCGCGCCCGGGCGGTGGTGTATCTGCTGCTGTACAACCTGATGTTCATCCTGCCGCTGGTGGGGGTGTTTGCCGTGTCGTACTTCGGCGTGGGCTCGGTGCGGGTAGGACGGCTGCTGAAGCAGCACCTGGCGGCGCTGAAGCTCGGCATGGCGGTGGTGTTCGCGCTGCTGGGGACGCTGGTGCTGCTGACCGTGTAGGCCGGTCCGGGCGCGTCGCACGCGGGCGCCGCGGGCCGGAGGAAGTGGAGGCGAGGACAGGTGGTTACTGCTAATACCTCTCGGGGCATTCGCCGAAGAATAGCTGGAGCCGGTTGGCTGCGGGGTCCGGCGTGGGGAGGGCCCGTCGACCGGCCGATGGCCAAAGCTGGAGTTACGGCCGAAACGACATCGGGGGACAGGCGTGCCGAGGGGTGGAAGATCCAACCCGCCGCGAGGGCGACCGGGCAACCGGCCTGCGCTGCCGGGGTTCGCGCCGTTGGCATTCCTGCCGCCGCATCCCGCCCCCGTCCGATCGCGACCATGGGCCCGCGGTTGCCCGCGGCCCTGCTCCCCCGAACGCTCACCGATGCAGGGGATTCCAACAAACCAGACCGCCTGAGTGGTCAGGCGGAGGTCCATGAATTGGCAACGAAGTGAGTACGGAGGTTGAGGATGCCCCCGCGGGCCCGC
>DASRZG010000629.1:0-3894 GCA_035686585.1 Phycisphaerae bacterium | reverse complement strand
TCGCGGAGTTGCGATTACCCGGACCTGGGCTACAAGGCCGCCCGCGCCGTCGCCGACGGGACGGTCGAGCGGGGGATCCTCGTCTGCGGCACGGGCATCGGCATGAGCATTGTCGCCAACAAGATCGACGGCATCCGGGCGGCCATGTGCAACGACGAGTTGTCCGCGGAAATCTCCCGGCGGCACAACGACGCCAACGTCCTGTGCCTGGCCGCGGACGTGCTGAGCGAGGAACTGATCCGCCGGATCGTCATTTCCTGGTTGAACACCGAATTCGAGGGCGGCGGGAGGCATTCCCGGCGCGTCGCCAAGATCGGCTACGTCGAGCGCGGCATCGACCCCGCCACCTACCACCCCGGAAGGAGACACGCGTAGGGATTGTCGATTTTCGATTGACGATTGTCGATTAAGGGTCGGCACTCATTCGTCAATCGCCAATCGCCAATCGCCAATCGTCAATCGTCAATCGTCAATCGCCAATCGTCAATCGCCAATCCCTTCATCGCGGCAGGGATTCGATCGCGTCGTTGCGGCCGACGATCAGGAGCAGGTCGCCCAGTTCGATCCGGCTGTCGGGCAGGGGGGTGGAAATGACGTACCCGCCCTCGCCCTGTTTGGCTTCGGCCAGCAGGCGCCGGATGGCGACCACGTTGACCCTGTACTTCCGGCGGACGTCGAGCTGCTCCAGCGTCTTGCCCGTCCACGCGTCCGGGGCGCGGACCTGCACCAGACTGTGCCCGCCGCCCAGGTCGATCTTCTCCATCACCTGCGGCATCACCAGCCGCTGGCACCATCGGTCGGCGCTCTCGGCCTCCGGGTTGGCGATGTCGTCGGCGCCGATGCGGGAGAGGATTTCCGCCCGCGCGCCGGTGGTCGCCCGGCAGATCACGCGGGGCACGCCGATCCGCTTGAGCGTGCTGGTCGTCAGCGCCGCCGCCTCGAACGCCGTCCCGATGCCCACCACGGCCACGTCCACCTTGTCCAGGCCCTGGGCGCGAAGGGCCCCCTCGTCGGTGGCGTCCAGGCAGACCGCCAACGCGACGTCGTCGCGGACCTTGTCGATCAGGCCGGCGTCGCAGTCCACCGCGATCACCTCCGCCCCGGCCAACGCCAACTGCCGCGCCAGCCTCGCGCCGAACCGCCCCAGCCCGATGATCGCGAATCGGTTCGTGACACTCATCCCAGGATCACCTCCTCCTCCGCGTAGGCGAACCGCGCGGGCCGGACGCCCGCCGTCATCGCCAGCAGCAGGGTCAGCGGCCCCAGCCGCCCGATGAACATGGCGGCGATCACCACGTACTTGCCGAACATCGTCAAACTGCCGGTCACACCGCAGGACAATCCCACCGTCCCGCACGCGCTGCACGCCTCGAACAGCACCTGCACGAACGTCGCCCGTTGCCCGCTCGCCAGCGGCGCCGCCCGCATCGCGATCGACAGCAGCAGCGTCGTCACCACCACCAGCGACGCGTACAGGCTCCCCAGCACCACCGCCTTGCGGACGAAGCTCTCCGCCACCGTCCGGTGAAACCCCTCCGTCCGCTCCCGCCGCCGCAGCACCGACACGATCCCCAGCACGATCACCGCCAGCGTCACCGTCTTCATGCCCCCCGCCGTGCTCGCCGGGGAGCCCCCCACGAACATCAGCAGGCACATCCAGAACTTGCCCGCGTCGCTCAGGGCGTTCATCTCCACCGTGTTGAACCCCGCCGTCCGAGCCGACACCGACTGGAAAAGCGCCGCCTTGACCTGCCCACCCGGGCCCATCCGCCCCAGCGCCGTCCCGACCGCGGCGGGCTGGGGATTGCGCGGATCCGTCAACGGCGCCCCGTACGTGGCCCCCGGATCGGCGGCCCATTCCACCAGGATCAGCCCCGCCGCCCCCGCCGCCAGCAGCACCGCCGAGGTGACCACCACCAGCCTGGTGTGCAGCGACAGCGGCGCGACGGGCGCCGCGGCCTGCCGCCCCGCCGCACGCCGCAAACGCCGCCAGGCGGCGGCGGACAGGTCGTACAGCACGGGAAAGCCCGCACCGCCCAGCACAATCAGCGGGGCCATCACTCCCAGAATCTGCCAGTGGCCCCGCAGGGACACCATGCTGTCGCTCCGCAGCGCGAAGCCCGCGTTGCAGAAGGCGCTGATGGAGTGGAACAGGCTGTACAGCCCGCCGCGGACCGCCCCGCCCCCGGCCGCCGACGTCCACATCGGCCACATCAGCAGCGCACCGGCCAGCTCGACGCACACGGTGGTCAGCACCACGAACTTCGCCATCCGCCCAATCCGCCCCAGCATGCCGTCGGACAACATCTCCCCGGCCAGCAGGGACTCCCGCACCGTCAGAGATCGCCGCGTCAGCATGGCGAAGACCGTGCCGAACAGCATGATCCCCAACCCGCCGAGTTGGATCATCACGCCGATGACCGTCTGCCCGAACGGGGCGTACCCCTCGGCCGTGTCCCGAACCAGCAGGCCCGTCACGCACGTGGCGCTGGTGGCGGTGAACAGCGCGTCGGTGAACGTCACCCGCTCGATGCCGGGCGGCGCCGCCCGCGGCAGCATGAGCAGGCCCGTGCCGAACAGGATCACCAGCACGAAGCTGCCGATCAGCATCCAGATCGGGTGGACCCCCGCCCCCGCGACGCGGACCTGGAATCCCACCACCCGGATCGCGATCACCGACAGGATATACACCTGCGTGACCACCACGTAGATCGCCCCCGCGGAAAGGGCGGGGGTCTCGAACCGCTCCGCCGCCACCGCGGCCGCGCCCGCCCCGGCGATCAACGCGTAGTCGATCCAGTTCTCCTTGAAGAACAGCCTCCGCTTCGGCGCCAGGACCAGCCGAGCGATCCGGTCCAGCATGAACACCGCCAGGGCGCCCACCTGGAAGGCGTGCAGGACGCCCACGCGGACGGGCGGCTCGTAAAAGCCGTGCTCCAGCAGCAGCGACGCCACCGCCACCGCCGCCGCCAGGGCGAGCATCACGTCGCAGCCCATCAGCGCCAGGCGCCGGAGCGGGATGCGGGATGACGGTTCGTCGGGGTCCATCGGCGGAGTCAGCCCCTTACTCGGACTTCCCGTACACGTGGTCGGGATTGAACAGTTTCTCGGCGATCACTTCCCAGGCCCCGTCGTCGCCGAGGCGGCGGAAGAAGCACGAGCGATACCCTTCGTGGCAGGCGGCGCCGTGCTGGAAGACCTCGATCACCAGCGTGTCGGCGTCGCAGTCGCTGTAGATGCCCTTCACCTCCTGCGTATGCCCGCTCGATTCGCCCTTCATCCAGAACTTCCGCCGGCGGCGGGACCAGAAGTGCGTCTTGCCCGTCTCGATCGTCCGGCGGAGGGATTCGGCGTTCATCCACGCCATCATCAGCACGGCCTTGTCCGCCTGGTCCACCACCACGGCCGGGATCAGCCCGTCGGCGTTGTACTTCAGTCCCGCGATCGTCTCGTCAAGCCTGCTCAAGGCATGCTCCCATCATGATCGGTTCCACGTGATTCGGAAGGGACATGCTATCAGGTGCGATGGAGAGCGTCAAACCCCCGCGATCGGTCTGACGGATCGGTTCTCCTTGGTCGAGGTTCCCCGCGCTCGTTTACTGACACCGCAATAAACCATGTCACATGAGGAACCGGGAAACAGGAACAAAGGAACCCGGGGCGGTTGACGGACGGTACGTCCCGATCTCAGTTTAGCGGTCGCCGGTACGGCGACCTTGAAGGCGGTCGTGCCGACCGCCGCTAAACACCCGCGATCAGCGCGAGCCGCTCACCGTACACCTTGGCGAGCTCCGCGCGGAGGACCTGGTGGGCGGGGGCGGACAGGTCCGGGTCCTCCTCGACGATGGCGAAGGCGTCCCGCCGGGCCATGCGGAGCAGGTCGTGGTCCTCGAT
>DASRZG010000628.1:0-24529 GCA_035686585.1 Phycisphaerae bacterium | reverse complement strand
CAATCCCGACCACGCCGTCCAGGTTGAAGTCGCCGTCCATCCAGTCCACGTCCGTGTCACCGTAATGTTCGGCCAGGGCGACCAGGTCGGCAATCCCGACCATGCCGTCCAGGTTGGCGTTGCCCGGCACGGCCGTCCACTGAATCGCGGCGCCGCGAAGCACCACGGCCGTGCCCGAGGTCACGTCGATCGCCACCTCGGCCGGATTCAGCTTCCAGTGATTGTCGCCGGGGACCCCGACGGTCTCACCCATCACGACGTTCACCGTGCCCGTGGCCACCACCGCGCCGGTCAGGATCGGCATGTCCGCCATCATGGCCGGATTGAGGTTGGCCGACGGAACCCCCAGCAGGACGTTCACGTCCAGTTGGTCGGAGTTGACGTTCCCACTGACGGCCACCTGGCTGGCGACCGTCGCCGTCCGGCTGGCCTCGGTCACCCTCACCGCCACCGACGGATTCGCCGGAGTGGTGCCGGCGTAGGCCATCAGCGACACGTTGGCGTCGACGTCCAGGACACCGCTGGCGGCGAAGCCGGCGGCGACGCCCTCATCGGGCGTCAGCGTCAGCGTCTGTCCGCCGCCGGTCTGCACCGTGCCATCGCCACTGAAGACGATGGCGGAGTTGAGGCCCTGGTTGACATTGAACGTCGCGCCGGCGGCCACATGGATGGCCGAGGCGCCGCCGATCTGGCCGCCGTCCCAAACCATCAGCCGGCCGGCCTGAACGTCGATCGCGCCGATGACGCTATTCCTGTTCTCCAGCCACACGTCGCCGTCCTGGCTGATCTCGGTGAAGCCGCGCTGGTTGCGCCCGAACACGTTGAAGGTGTCCGTGTCGCCGATCACCAGTGTGCCGACCGTCCCGGCGGCGCCGCCGCTGCCGGTCAGGTTGATCGGGGCATTGATCGTGAACCGGCTGGGGGCCAGCATGCCCGACGGGCAGGTGATCCGGGCCTGCGTGGCGTCCGTCGCCAGGCCGATGAAGCCGGCCCCCGAGGCGCTCAGGCTCGGGTCGAACTTGTTGCCGTCCCGCTGCCCGGTCCACCACGTCGTCACACGGGTGTCGTCACTCAGGCGCATCACCCGATCGCCCAGGTTGTTGGCGTTGACGTTGCTGCCGAAGTAATGCACGTAGTCGCACATACCCGCGCCGGGCAGATCGCCCGTGCCCTGCATCGCACTGTAGAGCCGCAGCAAATACTGCGAATTCTTCTCCAGGGTGTACGTCAGCCCGGCCAGATAGCTGTTGTGGTTGCCGTTGTACTCGTCAACGGCTCCGCCGGACTTGATCGTCAGGTTGCCCAGGTTCGACGGGGGCATGTCCGCGATGAACCCGGCGCCGGCGTTGATGTTCACCGTCGCGCCCAGCAGGGCGTCGGCGTGATTCAGGTCCAGGGTGCCGTTGTTCATGTTCAGCGTCTTGCTGGCCAGGGTGTTGCCCTGGGCGATCCGAACGATGCCCGAGCCTTCCATCGAGAGATTGTCGCTGCCATAGTTGGTCGTGGCGTTCAGCACGTGCGTGCCGGCGCCGTAGAACTTGATCGAGTTGCCCGCCAGCGGCAGAAGCTGGGCGTTGTTATAGGTCCACGTGGCACCCCTCATCGCCAGGAAGCTCACGCCGCCCACGCCGGGGGCGGTCTCCTGCGCGATGCCGCTGTACGTCTTGGTCTGCCCCGAGGCCAAGGCCAGGCCGCGGTAGATCGAGGTGCCGCCGACGGTGATGTCGCCGGTCCCCGACGTGAACGCGCCCACGCCGCCGTCGCCATACAGGAAGTCATCCAGCGTCGGCTCGGCATTGCCGTTCAGCCCGCCGATCACACACCCGGCCGAAAGCTGGATGTTGCCGTCCGACGTGTAATCCACGGTCGTGCTGCCGCCGGTGATCTCGAATGACCCGCCCGGCAGAACGTTGATCACGGCCGTCTCGGTCGAGTTCAGCCGCATGGTGCCGCCCTCGGCGATCGTCACCGAGTCGGGCGAATCCAGGCAGCCGGCGGCGTTGCTGATGACCATGCCGCCGGCGGCGGTCAGCGCGCCGGTGCCCAGGGCGCCGGCGCGATCCACGCGCAGGTAGCCGCTGACCACATTGACCGGCCCGCTGAAGCTGGCCTCGTTCGTGCCGCTGAAGATGACGATGGCCTCGGGGGCGGGATCGGCATAGCCGGCGACCGTCAGCTTGTGTGTGCCCACGATCGTGCCGGAGATCTCCAAGGCGCGGCCGACCCACTGGCCCACGGTAGCGAGGGTCGAGTCCGCGTCCACGTACAGCGTGCCCTGCATGTCAGACCAGTCATCGTACGTCCGGTCCCGGCCCACGAGCCTGCCGCCATTGAGGTGAATGTCAAAGGTGTAGTCGAGCCCAATGGTGGGGTCCTTGTCGTTGATGCCTTCCCACAGTTGGATGGTCCCGCCGGGATTGGCGATGACCTTCTGGCCGGGGGCCAGCGTCAGGTTGTCCTTGATCTGCATCCAACCGCCCGAGGCGGCCAGCACCGTGCCGGTGCCCTGGGCGCCGTCGGCATCGATGCGGACCCTGCCGGTCGTAACCGTAAGTCCGCCGCTGAAGGTGTTGGTCGTGCCCGAAATGAACAGGGCGGCGGCGCCGCTGTCCTTGACGATCGTACCCGGGCCCGAGATCACGCCGCTCAGCTCGATGTCGCACTTGCCGGAGGTGTTGCCCTGCGTCCGGAAGTAGCTGTTGCCGGCGTTCATGATGATCTTGCCCGTGACCGTCTGCTTCTTTCCGTTGTCCCAGCCGCCGTCATTGGCGCCGAACATCACGCCGCCGTTCATCACGAACGTGTTGTTCCACAGATACGTGCCGACCTCATCGTCCAAGCGGATCTCGCCCTGGCTGTTGACGGTGACCGTCCCGGTGCCGAGGGAGCGGACCCACAGACGGGCGTACTGCCCGGCCCCGCCGAGGCTCGCCTCGCCGAAGATCGTGTTGCCGGTGCTGTTCAGGTGCAGGATCCCGTCGGTGACGCTGATCGCGCCTGCGCCCGCCACCGCCACGTCAAAGTGCGTGGCGTTGCTGTTGGTGCTGTTGCAGCTCAACAGCGTGTTGACCGTCAGCGTGGTCGTGCCCGACAGGGTGTTCAACCACGTGTTGCCGGTCAGGTTCAACGTGGCCACCTCGGAGCTCACGTCCAGGACCACGGCGGCCTGCACGTTGTTGAAGATGGCCGTGTCGGCCGCCACGGGCACGCCGCTGCTCAAGTTGCTGTCCATCCACATGGACGAGTCCGACCAGTTGCCGGCTCCGCCCATCCAGGTCCAGTCTTCCGCCCACGCGGCGGTCGACAGGCCCAGGCAAAGAGCCATTAGTACGGCTACGTACCTCCTCATGTGCTTACTCCTTTCTGTTCTCCCCGAAGACAATGGTAGAAGGCCATCCGATATGCCCGCAAGCGCCCACGTGGACGCTGGGGCCGAATCTCGTGGTAGCGTGCAGAGCGGGAAACCGACGCTAGCGCGCCGGAAGCAGTGCCCACCCGATCAGGACCACCTCCGTTTCCACCACAATTACTGCACCCGTCACAAACGCCCGTCAGATTGAGACGGCCCACCTCCACTCGGCGAGCGAGGTAGCTCAAGCCCAACTGGACTGCCGCTATTCTACATCAGGTCCCCCTGTCCGTCAAGGGGATAGCCAGCGCAATCATCGCAATTGACGCACACATAAATCTTTGCCGGATAAGGGCTAGTCGGGGTTAGTGCCGCCCGCCCGGGGGCTTGGCGGGAAATTCCTCACAAATGCGCCCGGCCCCGTCCGGGCGGGAGCTGACCCGGCCACGATCCGGTACCTTGGCCGCGCGGAGACCGGCCTAGAACCACCAGGCCCCGCCGGCCTTCTCCCGCAGGATCACGCCCTTCAGGTACGCCACCGCCTTCTCGAAGCCCTCGTTGACGCTCATCAGCGAGTCTTCGTGCTCGATGCTGATCACCCCGTCGTAGCCGTAGACACGCAGCATGGACACGAAGGGCTTCCAGAACGCGTCCCCGTGCCCGTAGCCGACCGTGCGGAATACCCACGCCCGCGTCTTCAGCTCGCCGTAGCTCTTGATGTCCAGGTTGCCGGTGACGGCCGAGTTCCGCGGGTCGATCGCGCAATCCTTGGCGTGGACGTGGAAGAGGCAGTTGTTCTGGCCGAGGTATCGGGCGGCCTCGACCGGGTCGATGCCCTGCCAGAAGAAATGGCTGGGATCGAGGTTGGCCCCGAGCTGCTTGCCCGCCGCCTGGCGGAGCCGGACGATGTCCTCGGGATTGTGCACGACGAACCCCGGGTGCGCCTCGAAGGCGATCTTCACGCCGTGCCGGGCGGCGAAGTCGTTCTCCCTCTTCCAGAAGGGGATCAGCACCTTGTTCCACTGGTAGTCGGCGATGGCCGAGAAATCGTCCGGCCAGGGGCAGGTGACCCAGTTGGGCGTCCTGTCGCCGGGCGCCCCGCCGGGGCAGCCGGAAAAGTTGATCACGACCGTGTTCAGCTCGGCCGCCAGCAGCACGGCCTCCCGGTGCAGCTTGGCGTGGGCGGCGGCGATCCTCTTGTCCGGGTGGATCGGGTTGCCGTGAACGGCCACGCCTTGGGCGACCAGGCCGCGGTCGGCAAGCTTCTTCCTGAGCTGCTTGAGCTTCGCCTTGTTGCGGTGGATGCCGGAGAGCTTCCACGGGTCGCCCGGGTAGCACCCCGCCGGCAGCTCGATCGCGTCCAGCCCCACCTTCGCGCAGTAGTCCAACGCCTCGTCCAGTTTCATCCCGCCGAACAGCGCTCCCATCACGCCGAGTTTCATGCCTGTGCTCCTACCGTGTGCCGATGGAAATGCCCATTGCCTGCTGCCGCCTGTGCCTTTGATTATGCCCCCGCCGGCGCGGGATGCAAGCGGGTGATGGGGCGGAAAGACCCTTTTGACCGGCCGGGACCGTGCGGTATCATACGCTGTCGGAACCTCACGTCTGGAAGGAGAATCGCGGTGTCGGCACTACTGATCGTCATCGTCACGTTCGCCGGATACCTGATCGCCTATCACACCTACGGCCGATTCCTGGCGAAGAAGATCTTCCGCCTGGACGATTCCCGGCAGGTGCCGTCGCACCTGCTGTCGGACGGGATCGACTACGTCCCGACGCGCAAGGGCATCATCTTCGGCCACCATTACACCTCGATCGCCGGCACGGGTCCGATCGTCGGGCCGGCGATCGGCATCATCTGGGGGTGGGTCCCGGCCCTGATCTGGGTGTTCGTGGGGTCGATCGTGATGGGCGCGGTCCACGACTTCGGGGCGCTGGTGGTCTCGATGCGCAACCGCGGGGAAAGCATTTCCCAGATCACCGCCCGGTACGTCAACGGCCGGGCGAGGCTGCTGTTCTTCGGGATCGCCTTCCTGGAGCTGCTGATCGTGATCGCGGTCTTCGGCGTGGTGATCGGGGTCGTATTCAAGAGATTCCCGCAGTCCGTCTTCCCCGTCTGGTGCGAGATCCCCATCGCCATCCTGACGGGCCTGGCGGTGTACAAGTGGAAGCAGAACGTCGCCCTGGCGACGGTCGTGGCCGTGACGATCATGTACGTGACGGTCTACATGGGCCACTGGCCGATGTTCCAGTTCGACATGGAAAAGTTCCTGGCCGCGCGGAACCTGGCGTCGGTGCCGCCGACGGCCGTGTGGGTGGTGATCCTGCTGATCTACGCCTACGTCGCCTCGACGATCCCGGTGACGGTGCTGCTTCAGCCGCGGGATTACATCAACGCCTGGCAGCTCTTCGTGGCCATGGGGCTGCTGATCGTGGCCGTGTTCGGCGCGACGTTCCGCGGCGGGCTGGAGATCGTCGCCCCGGCCTTCCAGGCGGCGCCGCAGGGCGCCCCGCCCATCTGGCCGTTCCTGTTCATCACCATCGCCTGCGGGGCGATCTCGGGGTTCCACAGCCTGGTGGCGTCGGGCACCACCCCCAAGCAGATCCGCCGTGAGAGCGATTCGCTGTTCGTCGCCTACGGGTCGATGCTGATGGAAGGCGCCTTGGCGGTGCTGGTGATCGTGGCGGTGGCCGCGGGGATCGGCTACGACGTCGGGGGCGAGGGGGCCGGCGGAGCCGCCGCCTGGACCGCCCATTACAAGTCCTGGGCGGCCGCGGGGGGGCTGGAGGCGAAGATCGCCGCCGTCGTGAACGGATCGGGGAACATGATGGCCAGCCTGGGCATCCCCAATGAACTGGGCATCGTGATTATGGGCGTGTTCATCGCCTCCTTCGCAGGGACGACGCTCGACACGGCCACGCGGATCCAGCGATACGTGATCTCCGAGCTGGGTGCCAGCGCGAAAGCGGGATTCCTCAAGAACCGCTGGCTCGCCACCGCCGTCGCGGTGGGAACGGCCGGGGGGCTGGCCTTCGCCACCGGCGCCGACGGCATGGGCGCCATGAAGCTCTGGCCGATGTTCGGGGCGGTCAACCAGCTCCTGGCCGCGCTGGCGCTGCTGCTGGTGACGATCTACCTGAAGCGCGAACACCGCTGGGGCTGGCTGCTGACTCTGGCCCCGTGCGTGTTCATGCTGGCGATGACCATCTGGGCGATGGTCGTCAACGAGCAGGACTACCTCAAGCCGCTGCTGGATCAGAACCCCTTGACAAACCCGAGCTGGGTCCTGGTCATCATCAACGCCCTGACGCTGGCCTTGGCAGCGTGGCTGGTCGTCGAAGCCTTCGTGGTCTTCTTCAAGCCCCGGGCCGAAGCGGCGGAGGAGGAAGTCGCCGCTGAGGCGGTCACGCCCGCGGGCGAGGTGGCGAAGGCAGAGTAGCTGGTGGCACAGGTTTCCAACCTGTGGCCGTTTCCTCACCCAAGATGAAAGCCTGTGCCACCGCCCTTCACAGGTTGAAAACCTGTGCCACCGGCCGGCGATTCGCGGTAAGCTGTCCCGCCTATGGAATACGTTCTGCTTGCGGGTGTGGGCGTGATCGCCGGGCTGCTGGGGGGGCTGCTGGGCATCGGCGGGTCCAGCGTGATGCTGCCGGCGATGGTGTGGATCCTCGGCGCGGTCAAGATGGTCAACGGCGAGCCGGTCGAGCAGATCCACCAGTACATGGCCGCGGCCATGATCGTGAACTTCCTGCTGATCATCCCCTCGGTCATCCCGCACGTCCGCAACAAGGCGGTCTGGATGGGGGTGTGGAAGTTCATGGCCCCGGCCGCCTTGGCGGGCATCCTGCTGGGGGTGGCGTTGGGCGAGCAGTTCAAGGACGGAAACCGGGCGACGTACCTGCGCTGGGCCGTGGGCGTGTTCTTCATCTACGTGGTCCTCAACAACGTTCGCCGGCTGCTGGCGGCCAGGAAGCTGGCGGGCCTGGATCGGCAGGCCGTCGAGGCGATGCCCGCCTGGCGGAAGGTCGTCGTGGGGTTTCCCATGGGGATCATCGCCGGGCTGCTGGGGATCGGCGGCGGGGCGCTGGCGGTGCCGGGCCAGCAGGTGGTCCTGAAGGTCCCGCTCCGCAACGCCATCGCCACCTCCGCCGCCACGATCGCCACGATCAGTTGGGTGGGCGCCATCGCCAAGAACCTCAGCCTCGCCGCCCCCTACGGCAGCATCCCCCGCAGCGTCCTGCTGGCGGGGTGTCTGGCGCCGACGGCGATGATCGGCAGCTACATCGGGGGGCACCTGACCCACAAGCTGCCGCTGAAGGTAGTCCGGATCGTCTTCATCGCCCTGATGTGCTTCGCCACCTACAAGATGTTCACCAAGCGCCCCAAGCCCGCCCCGCCGGCCTCGCGCCCCGTGGCGACGCGGACGGCCCCGGCAACTTCGTCGGCCCCGTCCGCCCCTTCCCTTGCATCGCCGGTTGGCGGATAATCACGGCCTGTGAGTGAATCGACGGATCGAGACCGCCACGAGCAGGAGCATTTCTTCAGCGCCGCCAAGGTTGTCGCGGCCTTGACCGTCTGCTCGCGCGTGCTGGGAATGCTCCGGGACATCGCTATCGCCTCGCTCGGGGCCAACCGCACCACCAGCGCGTTCTGGCTGGCGTTCACCATCCCCAACCTGTTTCGCAGGCTGTTCGGGGAGGGCGCCTTGTCGGCGGCGTTCGTGCCGGTGTTCTCCGAGACGGCCGAGAGCGAGGGCCTGGGCAAGGCCCGGAAGCTCTTCGCCAACGCCCTGGCCCTGCTGGCGGTGACCACCGCCGCCATCATCGTTGCGGTCTGGGCGGGCCTGGCGATCTGGGCGCTGCTGGGCCACTGGCGCGTGATCACTCCGCTCTGGCCGGACCAGCAACTGCTGATCCGCCTGCTGGCGATCATGCTGCCGTTCACCGTGACCACCTGCCTGCTGGCGCTGGGCGCCGCCGCCCTCAACTGCCGGGGGCGGTTTGCCTACCCCGCCTTCGCGCCGATGCTGCTGAACCTCTGCCTCATCTCGGCTGCGTGGTGGATCGGACCCACCTACCGCGGCCAGACGGAGACCCAACTGACATTCATCGCCGCCGCCGTGACGGTCGCCGGGGTCCTCCAACTCGCCGGCGTACTGTGGGTGCTGAAGGCGGCGGGGTTCTCCATCCGCCCGCGTCTCCGGCCCGTCCAGCCCGGCATTCGGCGGATGCTGAAGCTGATGGCGCCGATGCTGCTGGGGCTGGGGTTCCTCCAGTTCTCCGAGCTGCTGAACAACCTGATCGCCTGGCTGTTCGAGGCGTCGGAGGTCAGGACCTCGATCAGCCTGTTCGGCCTGGAGTTCAAGCCCCCGCTGGTCGAGGGCACGCTGGCGCGAATCAACGCCGCCCGCCGCCTGTACCAGTTCCCCATGGGCGTGCTGGCGATCTCGCTGGGCGTGGCGGTGTTCCCGCTGCTGAGCCGGTACGCCGCGCGCGGCGACATGCCCAGGCTGCGGGAGAGCGTCAACCGCGCGGTGCGGCTGTCGATGATGGAGGGGCTGGCTGCGGGCGTGGGGCTGTTCGTGCTGGCCGGGCCGATCACCCGGCTGATCTTCGCCCACGGCAAGTTCACCGACTCCGACGCCGTCAAGGCCGCCTTCACCCTCCGGATGTACGTGCTGGGGCTCTGGGCCTACTGCACCTACCAGATCTTCGCCCGGGCGTTCTACGCCCTCAAGGACACCCGGACGCCGCTGGTGACCTCCTGTGTGCTGGTGGTGCCGAACATGGCGATGGTGGCGGGGCTGATCTGGGTGCCGGCCCTCCGCGAGGCCGCCTTCGGGGTCGCCACCGCGGCCACCTTTGCCGTCAACACCGCCCTGCTGGCGATTCTGCTCCGCCGCCGCATCGGACGATTCGGCGGGCGAAAGCTCGCCGTCAGCGTCGCCCGATCCCTGATCGCCTGCGCCGCCATGGCCGGTGCCATCTACCTGCTGCGGTCGCTCCTGCGGGGCCGGTCCGACCTCGTCCTCGTCGCCGTCTGCGTCCCCGCCGGCGCCGTCGTCTTCCTCGCCGCCGCCCGCCTCCTCCGGGCGCCCGAGCTGGGCGAACTCCTCCGGCGCCCGGGGAAGGCTAATGCCATCGAAGACGAAGTCCGGTCTCACCGGGACGTTTAGCGGCGGTCGGCACGACCGCCTTCCAGGTCGCCGTGCCGGCGACCGCTAAACAACGAACGGGGGATCGCTCGTTCACGGACCCTGGATCTCCCCTCTGCGTATCGCCCCGCCAATCGCTATAATGCAGCGGAGTCGCACGTTCGGAGCGTCCGTGCTTTACCAAAAACCCCTCAACGACGTGTACATGCAGATGCCGCCCGAGGAGGTCCTCCGCCGGATCGGCGAGCGGAAGGAGCAGCTCGGCCGCGACCTGTGCATCCTCGGGCACCACTACCAGTGCGATGAAGTCTTCCAGTTCGCCGACCTCACCGGCGACAGCCTGAAGCTGTCGCGGCAGGCGGCCGAGACGCCGGCGAAGTACATCGTCTTCTGCGGCGTGCACTTCATGGCCGAATCCGCCGACATCCTCACGCCGGCCGATCGCGCGGTGATCCTGCCGGACCTGTCCGCCGGGTGCGGCATGGCGGACATGGCCGACGTGGACGACGTGGTCGAGTGCTTCGAGGCGGTCGCCGACGCCGCCGGCGGGGCGAAGGTGGTGCCGGTCACCTACGTCAACTCCTCGGCCACGATCAAGGCCGCCACGGGCGCCGCGGGCGGTGCCTGCTGTACCAGTTCCAACGCCCGAAGGGTCTTCGAGTGGGCCCTGAAGAGCGAATCCGACGGCGGGGCGGGCGCCGACAAGATCGTCTGCATCCCCGATCAGCACCTCGGGCGCAACACGGCCGTGGCGATGGGCTACGGCCTGGGCGACTGCGCGGTGTACGACCCCGGGGCCCCGGGCGACGGACTGGGCGCCGAAGACATCCGCCGGGCGACCTTCCTGCTGTGGAAGGGCCACTGCTACGTCCACCAGAGATTCACGGTCGAGCAGATCCAGGCCGCCCGGGCGGCCGTGCCGGGCATCACGGTAATGGTACACCCCGAATGCCCTTACGAGGTGGTGCAGGCGTCGGATCTGTCCGGCTCGACCGAGCAGATCCTCCGCGCCGTCACCGGCGCCGCCGACGGGACGAGCTGGGCGATCGGCACCGAGGCCAACATGGTCCGGCGCCTCGCCGCCAACAACCCGGGCAAGTACGTCCGCAGCCTGTCGGAGGCGCCGTCGGCGTGCGTGACCATGGCCCGGATCGACCCGCCGCACCTGCTGTGGGTGCTGGACCGCCTGGCCGCCGGCGAGGTGGTCAACCGCATCCGCGTCGCCCCCGCCGTCGCCGAGCAGGCCCGCGTCGCGCTGGACCGGATGATCGCCATCTGACCGGGGCGAGCGTGGATCGCGCCGTCCCAGGGGGCAGTTGACCATGGGCCTTCGGCCCACCCATGGGGAATGAAAACGGCGGGTTCCGTCGGGTGCCCCGGACAAGCTTGTCCCGTTGGGGCCGCTTTTTGGCTTGTCCGGCTCGCACCCGTGGCGGAACGGCGCCGGACAAGGCAGAAAACGCCTTGTCCGGGGCACCCCATTTCCGAGGCAGCCCACGATTTGTGGACGAATTCGCCCGCGTTGCCGATAGTCACAGTACCGCCTCGGCAGGGTGCAGGTCGGGCGTTTTCGGAAGCCGGTCATGACGGTTGGTCCCCATGGTCCGTCAGCGTACTGGCAACCGAGGCCGGTTCCCAGCCATCCTTCGGACGTGGTATGATACCTCGGTCGGGCGGAATCGCATGGCCGGACGCAAGCGCATCCTGATCGGCTGTCCGCAGCACCGCATGCTGGTGGCGGGCACGTACGCCTGCGACGAGCAGGGCAGCTATCTGCTGGGGCCGGACGGGGAGTTCGTCCTCCACCACGTCCGCTGCGACCACCGCGGCGGCCGATGCATGCAGACCCTCTGCGTCCTGCACCGCTACAACAAGCGCGGCGCCGGCTCCTGGTACCCCGAGCAGATCCTCGCCGCCCCGGAGGCCCCCGCCTCCGCCCGCCGGCCCAAGGCCGCGGCGAAACGCCCCCCCACCGGCGGGCTGGACCTGCTGGCCTGAAGCTGTTCCGCCCCGGTCACAGGATCTCCCGGCGCTGCGTGCGATCCCCGGGTGCATTTTCTCTTTTTGGGCCTAATACACCCCAAGGCCGTTCGTCAGATGGGTAGGCGGACGAAGCTGGACAACGGAGAGCCGATGGACGGTCAGGCGACAACGGACGGCGGCGCGTGGCTGGGGACGCTGATGGCGCGCCATGAGCGGCCCCTGGTGCGCTATGCCGCGCGGATTACCGGCGACGTCGAGCGGGCCCGCGACGTCGTGCAGGATACGTTCCTCGCCCTGCTGTCCACCGAGCACGCGCCCCGCGACAACCACGTGGCGCAATGGCTGTTCGCCGTCTGCCGAAACCGCGCACTGGACGTGATCCGAAAGGAAAAGCGAATGAGCAACCTGAGCGACGCCTTTGCCAACGCCCAAGCCAGCCGCGAGGGCGACCCGCCCGCGACGGCGGAACGGCGCGAGACCTACGGGCGGGCCGTCGACGCCCTCGCCGACCTGCCCGACGTCCAGCAGGAAGTCGTCCGCCTGAAGTTCCAGAACGGCTTCACCTACCGCCAGATCGCCGAGATCACCGGGAGATCGGCCAGCAACGTGGGCTTCCTGCTTCACACGGCCCTGACAACCCTTCGCCGCAGACTCGAGGCCCGCCCCGGCCAAGCCGAGACGGCCTGAGGAGATAGACATGTCCATTGCATCCGATGACCCGAGACTGACCGCCTACGCACTGGGCGAGATGGACCCCGCCGAGCGGGAGGCCTTCGAGGCCGAGCTGGCGGACAACCCCGAGGCCCGGCGGCAGGTCGAGCAGATCCGCACGCTGGCGGCAGAGCTCTCCGGGCAGCTCGCGGCCGAGCCGGCCCCCGAGCTGACCGCCCCACAGAAACAGGCCCTGGCTGAGGCCGCCGGGCGCCCCGCGGAAGGAACGTACCGGCCCGCCCGCCGTTCGCTGATCCGCCTGTGGGTCCCCATGGCCGCGGCCGCGGGGATCGTGATCGCCTTCTGGGTGATCCTGGCGGGGCTGGGACAGCAGAAGGCGAGCTCGCCGAGCGGGACGGACAAGCTGGCGGTCCGCGACAGCGAGGGTGCGGACGCCAAGGAATCCCTGAAGGACAAGACCGGCGGGAAGCCCCTGCAATACTACCCCGCCATACACTCCCTGGAGGCCCCCCGGGCGCGCGAGCTGCCATCCCCCTCCCTGCCGCCTCCGGCCCGGCCGGGCGGAACCTTGGACGAAGCCGCCAACGCGATTCCCGGGATGGGCCCCGTCCGGCTGCCGGCGGCGCCTGAGGCAGCCGCGGGCGGGCCCCTCGGCACGTACGCCGAGGGGACGGTCCACGCGGACATCCCCGCCCGACGGGAATACAGACAGGCGCCGGGCGTGAAGTCGGCGGAGGCGGATGACGGTGTTGTGCTGGCCTTGCGGAAGGCAGATCTCGACAAGGCGCTCGCCGAGTCGAAGCGCCGACTGGGCCCCGAGCACCGCCAGATCAAGGAGATGGAGGCGGCGCGCGATCGGCTGAGCGCGGAGTTGGCCGGGATCCGCCGTGCCGACGGCGAGTTCCACACCGAGGCCTATGACGCCATCGTCGAGAACGCCTTCCTGGACGTGCGGGACCATCCGCTGAGCACGTTCTCGATCGACGTGGACACCGCCAGCTACGCCAACGTCCGCCGGATGCTCAAGGCCGGGCAGCTCCCGCCGGCCGGGGCGGTGCGGATCGAGGAGCTGATCAACTACTTCACCTACGACTACGAGCCCCCGCGGGACGGCAGGGCGTTCGCGGTGCACCTGGACGTGACGGGCTGCCCGTGGGCGCCGAAGCACCGGCTGGTGCGGGTGGCGCTGAAGGGCAGGATCGTCGAGGCCGACAAGCGTCCGGCCACGAACCTGGTGTTCCTGCTGGACGTGTCGGGATCGATGCGGCCGGCCAACAAGCTGCCGCTGGTCCAGCAGGCGATGAAGATGCTGGTCGAGCGGCTGGGGGAGAACGACACCGTCGCCATCGCGGTTTACGCGGGGGCGTCGGGCCTGGTGCTGGACGCGACGAGCTGCGACCAGAAGGAGACGGTCATCGCCGCGCTGGACCGGCTGGCCGCGGGCGGGTCCACCAACGGCGGGGATGGCATCCGGCTGGCGTACAAGGTGGCGGCGGAGCACTTCATCAAGGGCGGGGTCAACCGCGTGATCCTGTGCACCGACGGCGACTTCAACGTCGGCACCACCAGCCGGTCCGACCTGGTCCAGCTCGTCCAGGAAAAGGCCACCACCGGCGTGTTCCTGTCCGTGCTGGGCTTCGGCATGGGCAATTACAAGGACGCCACCCTGGAGACCCTCGCCGACAAGGGCAACGGCAACTACGCCTACATCGACACCGCCGCCGAGGCGCAGAAGGTGCTGGTCGAGCAGATGACCGGCACGCTGGTGACCATCGCCAAGGACGTGAAGATCCAGATCGAGTTCAATCCCGCCCGGGTGGCCGAGTACCGCCTGATCGGCTACGAGAACCGCATCCTGGCCAAGGAAGACTTCAACGACGACACCAAGGACGCCGGCGAGATCGGCGCGGGCCACACGGTCACGGCCCTGTACGAGATCGTCCCCGCGGCCGAGGCGCCCGAGGCCGAGCGGCCCGCGCGGGTCGACCCGCTGAAGTACCAGACACGCACCGCCCTGACCGAAACGGCCGACACCGGCGAGTTGCTGACGGTCAAGCTCCGCCACAAGGCGCCCGACGCCGACAAGAGCGAGCTGATCGAGCGGGCGGTGCTGGATCGGGGCAAAGCCTTCAACGAGGCGCCCAATGACCTGAAGTTCGCCGCGGCCGTGGCGTCGTTCGGGATGATCCTCCGCGATTCCAAGTACGTGGGGACCTACAACCTCGACGCGGTCGCCGAGCTGGCCGAGGCAAGCCGCGGCGCCGACCCGGCCGGGCGGCGCGCGGAGTTTGTCGAGCTGGTCAAGACCGCCGCCAGGCTCAAGACCGGCTCCTGAGATCGCGCCTGGCCAACTCAGGTTGGCTCTTCGATGGGCCGGGGATTCCGCCGATCCCCGGCCATTGTTGTTTGCGGCTTACAGCAGTTGGACGTCCAGATTGGGCACGTCGAAGACCTCGCCCGGCTTGGGCGGCCACTGGCCCTTGACGTCCTTGTCCACCTTGTCGGACCACTTGACGGACTTGATTTCCTTGCCCGTGCCCTGGTTGGCGGCCCAGACGCCGAAGCCCGTTCCGCTGTTGTGGAAGTCGACGTTCAGCAGGCTGACCTGCCCGATCGTGGCGGCCGAGATGTTCGAATCGACGAAGAACCACCGCGGCGGGGCGACGCCCTTGCCCGTCTTGATCCCGGCCACCTTGAACGACTTGATTCCCGCGGCGGGGTTGACGAAATCGGCGGCGGCGCCCGCCCGGCGGGCAACGGCCGCATCCACCCCGGCCAGGAAGTCGGCACCGTCGGCGCCGCCGATGGTGACGTTGGACATCCACGATGTCGCCCGCACCGTGACGTCCCGCGCGAAACCCCGGACGTTCAGTTTGCCCACCTGCCCGACGATGTCCCAGACGGCCTCGGCCAGATCGCCGACGATGCTGACCGAGCCGAGGGTGGCCTTGGCGGCGCCGAGCCCGGAGAGCGTCAGCCCGGCCTGGAAGTCGCCGGCGACGGGGACGATGCCCTTCTTGGCGTTGGCCTTGACGCCCTTGGTCGCCAGCTTGCCGATCCACGGGGCTTCGATCACGTCCGGGGCCCCGTCGTCGTCGAGCCATTCGATCGCGGTGAGAGACTTGATGGGCGTCTCGGAGACGACGGACGTGTCGCCGACCCGCCCGAGGTTGAGGGTGACCGCCGTCTTGGTGTCGCCGGCCTTGCGCGGGCCGATGGAGATGGTGTGCCCGGCGTCGATGTCGCCCAGGTCGATCCGGCCCATGGTCCCGGTGGCCTGGAGGTGCCGACCGAGGGTAACGCCGCCGGCCAGGAGGCCCTTGAGCGAACCTTCGATCAGGATGTCCTCCTCGATGAAGGTCACGGTCCCCTTGGCGGTCTTGAAGCTCAGGGTCGCCGAGGCGCCGTACTCGCTCACGACGGCGATGGTGACAATGTCGCCGGGCTGATCGTCGGCGACGTGCCGGTAGACCGTGGCGGTGCAGTTGCTTCCGGCCAGGTTCACCTCGACGGGGTTGCCGGCGCCGTCGAGGAAGGTCCACGTGCCGGTCTGCTTGCCGCCGACGATGGTGTGGGCGAACAGGTCGCGCATGTGCACGCCCGCGTCGGGCACGAATGGCGCCTTCTCCGTGTTGCCCAGCTTGTCGGTGGCCACGCTGTAGAAGAAGTAGGTGTGGCCCCTCTCGCCGGTGAAAACGGCGCTGGTGGCGGTGGTGTCGTTCAGCCACAGGGTGAACGGCCCGTCGTTGTCGGAGACATAGATGTCGTAGGAGGCGAGCCCCACGCCGCCCGCATTGTCCTGGCCGGACCACGCCATCACGGTGTTGACGCCCAGGGAGGCCTCGGACTTCAGCTTCACCGAGCTGGTGGGCGCCCGCCCGTCCAGGATCAGAACGACCGGGGCCGAGGACGCCGCCGTGCCGTCGAAATCGGCCGTCGCCGTGGTGGTGATGTTCGTGCCCGCGGGCAGGCCGGCGGCCGCCTGGACCCGGTAGCCCACCATCCCCTCGCCCGCATGGGACGCGTCATTGGGGGGCAGGAAGCCCAGCCACCACTTCACCGGCAACTGGTTGGTGGCCGGATCGAGCGTGGTGAACGTCCAGGTGACGGTGGAGCTCGCCACGTCCAGGTCGGCGACGATCTCCACGAGCAGGTTCGTGTACTCTGCCCGCAGATCCACCGTGGTGGTGTAGCTGGTCAGCCCCGGCGGGACCACAATCATGTGATGGCCGAACGAGATCTCGGTCAGCTCGAACGTGCTCAGGTCCAGGTCGCCGTCCAGCACGGTGCTGATCGTGACCACCCGCGCCGGCGGCGCCGGCCTGACGGGCGGGTCGTATTCGAAGAACACCTCGTAGTCCATCACATCCGTCGGCAGGAGGTAGCCGTTCACGCCGGTCGGGGCCCCGATGACGGTGCCGCCGCCCACTGTCACGACGTTCCAGGCGGCCGCGTCAGCGGTCCCCTCCATCGGAGACAGGAACCCGGTCAGGTCGTGCCACTGCCAGGAGCCCGAGTGGACGGGCGGGTTGGGGATGTAAGCGGCCAGGAACTCGTCGAACGCATCCGTCAGCAGGACGTCAATGGGCGCCAGCGCGTCGCCCGCGGCGACGGCCCGGTCTCGCAGGACGCCCAGGGCGTCGCCCCAGGTCGGACCGAGCGCGGCCACCAGGTCCGCCCAGGCGGCGTCGGCGGCAGCCTGGTCCACCTGCATCGCCGGCATGGCGGCCCGGACGGCGGCCCAGTCTACCGGCGCGGCGGCCGCACCTGAGGACTCGTCCAACACGGCCACGGACAGTCCGCCGGTGGGGTCGACGTTGTCGATGATCAGCGGGAAGGTCACGCCCTGTCCGGGCGCCAGCACGTCCAGAAGGTGTCCGTCGGGCAGGGCGAGGATCTCAAAGTCCGTCTCGCCGGCCCAGGCCCCCAACTGCCACTCGTCGTGAACGCCGCCGACCGAGATGCCCAGCCAGGGCAGCGGGGCGTCGAGGTTGCCGGCGTTCACCACGTTCACCAGGAACGTCGCGGGCCGGCCGTTGCGGAGGTAGGAGGCGCCGGAGACGTCCACCTGCACGTCCGCCGCCCCGCCCTCAAAGACCGTGAAGGCGTCGACCAGCATCACGTCCGCGGCGGCGGCGGGGTCGGACAGGACCACGTCGTACAAGCCGATCGGGGCGCCGATCAGGTCGAACGTCGCCAGCAGGGTCATGCCGTCGACCCGGATGGCGGCGCCCGGGATGACGTTGCCGGCGCCGTCGTCCAGGACGACGGTGGTCTGGTTGGTCAGGCGCGTGCCGCGGATGGTGGCGGTGACCGACCCGGCGTTGCCGCCGGCATCGGGGCTGATGTCCGTAACGCCGAAGTCCTTCAGCGAGGCGGTGAGGGTGAAGCCCGCGGGGGCGTCGGGGACGTCCAGGCCGTTGACCACGATGATGTAGGAGCCGGCCTGGGTCTCCCCGAAGACGATCGTCTGATCGCCCGTGCCGGCCACCCGGGCGTCATAGATGTACTGGGTGGGGGGCAGCCCGTAGCCGAGCAGCAGCTCGTTGGTGCCCTGGTCGTTGGCGTCGTCCAGCGTGACCTGGAGGTACTCGCCGGCGGGGACGACCACGCCGAAGTACAGCGTGTCGCCATCGCCGGACAGCGTGCCGGCGGCGGGCGCGTCCAGGGTAAGCGGCTCGACGAACAGCACCTGGTTCGCCGACACGCCGATGTTGTTGAACTCCATCGGCGTCTCGTCGATGGCGTTGGTCTGGTCGGTTTCGACGATCACGTAGTACAAGCCGGGCGGCACGTGGAGCGTGGGCATCGTCTCGGACATGTTGTAGCCGGCCTGGCCGGCGAGCCCGGTCGTGTGATCGTAATCGTTCAGGGCCATGTCGTCGCCGCTGAGGACGTCGTCGGTGGACAGGTACACCCTGTCCCTCCAGGGCTGGCTGGGGGCGGGGATGAGGCTGTCGTTGACAACCCTCCAGTCCACGGTGATCGGCTGGCCGCTGACGGCCACCGCCGGGGCGGAGACGCTGGGGACGGTCAGGTCCGGCACGGTGATCGGCACGTGGGCCAGGCCCAGCACGGTGGTGAGCGTCGCCGCATTCGCGCCGCTGAAGGAGTACTCGACGGCGGTGGTGACGTCATCCGGACCGTAGGCGTTGCCGATGCCCGGCTGGAAGCCAGGCGGCAGGTCGTTGGTGTCGATCGTGCCGCCGGGGGCGGCGTCGAAACCGCCGAGAAGGATCGCCAGCTGCAGATCGTCGTACACGTCGGCCGCGAATCCCGATGCCGCCGCGTTGACCATCGTCCCGCCGAGCGACTGGGCCAGCTTGACCGAGGTGGGCGGATCGACCGTCGCCAGCACCAGGTCCCCCCCCGCCACGCTGCCCGTGACGGTCAGCACGTCGTCCCAGATCGCCATTGGCCCCGTCCCCAGGTCGCTGTCGAGGTATTGGAAGAACCGGGCCTGCCTCAGGTCCGCCCCGCCGGAGGCGGTGAACACGTAGGACGTGAACAGGTGCCCGGCGCCCGGTGCCAGCGTGCTGGTGATCTGCACGTCGATGGTCCCGCCGCTGAACGGGGAGAACGTCGCCGTGCTGGTGGCCGAGGACCCGCCCCCCACCGCGTCGGTGCCCAGCCAACTGAAATCGAACACCTCCCCGTTGACGTCCAGGTAGGCCATGTAATCGTAGATCGGGTCCCCGACCCCGGCGAACGAGCCGTTCCTGCTCGTGCATCCGTACCCCAGGTCGATGCTGAAGTGCAGCGGATTGCCCAGTGGCAGGCCGTTGCTGAGCGTTGCCGCCAGCAACAGCCTGGGCTCGAGTGTCTCAAACACGGCCGGGAACGGCGGGCCGGAGGGGTCTGCCGAAGCCTGGTGAGCGCGCATAGACCGATGACCGATCGCCATCTTGCAGCTCCTTTTCCGTCCCCAACGAATCGTCCCTGATCGTCAGGGGACCTGCCCTGACTATGTGTGGACGGCGAGGGGCCAGTCGGTCCCTGTCCCGAGCCGAGCGCATGTCGAGCGGAGACCCACCCTTACCATCCTGATAAACTACACATAGCATACCCCATCCCCGCCGCACGTCAAGCGAATTTCAGACGACATCGAGTCGGCCCGTCGGCCTGGCCAGATGCCTTTGACTTCCGGGCCCCCGACAGGGTAGGAAAAGGACATGCGGATGAAACGGCTGATGCGGCGCATGGCGGTCCTGGTGAGCACGGCGGCGGTCGCCGCGGGGGTGCTGTACCTGCTGGCAATCCGCATCCCAAGCTATTACAAACCCCTGCGGCTCACCATGGCGGAGCAGGAAGACGGCATGCGCCGCTTCATCAATCACACGAGCCGCTTCTGCTCCGACGCCGGGTCCGGGAAACCCTTCACCTGGACGCTCACCGCCGAACAGGCGAACCTGTACCTGGCCTCCACGGACTCCATCGCCTCCCTCCCGGGAAGGCCACTCCACCCCAGCGCCCGGCTGGCCGAGGCCGGCTTCGAAGACCCCGCCGTCGCCATGCGAGACGGGACCCTCACCTTGGCTCTCCGCTCACGCCGACATAACAAGATCCTCAGCCTGGACCTGCAATTTCAGTTCAACGCCTCCGGCGAGCTGACCGCGCGGATCTCCGCCGCCCGCATCGGCTCGCTCCCCGTGCCCCGCAGCCTGCTGGCCGAGCACATCGCCAACGCACGCCTCCAACTCGACCGCCGCCTCGCCGAGGCCTGCGCCCGGCCCGAAGACCGCGTCGGCCCTATCCGGCTCGACGAGTTGGCCGCCATGCTGCGACGCCTGATGGAAATGACCGACGGCAAGTACGTCAGCCCGGTTATCGTCTCCCCCCTTGGCGGGCATCGCTCGGTAGTCAAAGACATCCGGATCACTCGGGGCCGGCTGACGCTCCACTGCGAGCCGGCCCCTCCGGCCCGATCAGCTCCCAGTGCTGTCCGCTCACCCGCCTGAGCACGTACCGTCCCCGGACCGACTCCCCCGCCAGCTCCACACGCCACAGAGACTCCCCGCGCTCCAGCGCCACCCATGTCCCCGACTCCGCGATCCGCACCGCACCCCGACCCCCGGTCACCGGGCCCTCGTAGCTCAGGTACGCCAGCCGATGGTCCGCCAGCTTCCGGGCCGCCATCCGCCCGCACCGGCCCGCCTCCGCCGGCATCGACGCCAGCCGCCACGTCGCCAGCGCGGCTCCGTCCTCCAGCATCAGGTCGTAGTGGACCCCGGACGGGGCGTCGTGGAATTGGATGACAAACCGCCGCGGCATGCCGTATGATACTACCCGACCTGCCGGCGGAAGACATCCGCGGCCACAGCAACCGTCTACCCAGGAGACCGGCCATGATGCGCACGACCCAGATCCTGATGATCCTCCTCGTAGCGGCCTTCGCCTTCATCGGCTGCGGGAACAGCCCGACCACCGATGCCCTCGTTCGCCGCGCCGTCAGCAACCTCCAGGCCGGGCGGATCGATCCCGCGAAGGTCAGCCTCCGCCAGGCCCTTGACCAGAGCCCGTCCGACTCCGCCGCCCTTTACTACATGGGCCGCATCTGCCACGCCGAGAAGCGCTACGAACAGGCCGCCTACTACTACCGCTGCTGCCTGGACGCCGACCCCAGCTTCGCCCTCGCCCACAAGTACCTCGCCGAGGCCCGCAAGCACCTCCGGACCGACCTGCCGTCGTGAGCGCGGATTACACCGAATCGTCCGCCGGGGCGGTCTCGGGGGTCTCGGGGGTCTCGGAAGGCTTTTCGATCGCCTTGTGGAATTCCTCGCCGGCCTCCCGCGCCTTCTCGGCGGCCTTCTCGTAGGCCTCGCGGGCCTCCTCGGCCGCTTTGTCGGCGGCCTCTTTGGCTTCTTCCGCCGCCTTCCTGGCGGCCTCTGTAGCCTCTTTGGCGGCTGTTTCGGCAGCCTCTGTGGCTTTCTCCGCCGCCTGCCGGGCTTTCTCGGCCGCCTTATCCGCGGCTTCCCTGGCCTTGGCCGCGGCCTCTTTGAGATCTTCGGCGGCGCTGCGGCCCGCTTCGCGGGCCTCGCGGGCCGCCTCCTCGGTGTGTTCCTTGGTCTTCTTGCTGCACCCGGCCGGGGCAAAGCCGACAGCCGCGGCGGCGGCGACGGCAAGCAGCAGTTTCACGATGGCGGATGTGGTGTTCATCTGTCCGGATTCCCCTTGCCGCCGGCATCGGAAGTGCCGATGCGGGCCGGCGTCTGTGGCGGCGACGCTGACGCGGCCCCGAGCCGTGGCGTCCGCGTCCGACCGATGATGCCCATTATAGGCACGGCCTTGGCCGAGGTCTTGCCCCCGGGCGCAATCAAAGCCCGCCCGCACCGCTTCAGACGTGTCTGCCGTACCCGTCGGCGATGGCCGCGAGGTCGGCGATGCCGACGATGCCGTCGTTATTGAAATCCCCATCGCACCAGGCGGCGCCGGTCAGGCCGTAGTTGTCGGCCACGGCGGCCAGGTCGGCGATTCCCACCATGCCGTCACCGTTGGCGTCGGCGAGTAGACCACCCACGATGATCGAGAAGACGACCGAGTCGGTGCTGGCGCCGTCGGAGACGGTCAGGCGAGCCTGACAAGTACCGAACGATCGGTAGGTGTGGGCGGGGTCGCGGACCGTGGTGGTCTCGCCGTCGCCGAAGTCCCAAGTGTATTTGTAGTGGCCACTTCCGAGCCATTCCGGCAGGCCGCCGGTGGCGGAGGCGGTGAACTGGATCGTCAGGGGCATCTTGCCCGAGGTGACCGACGCCGACGCCACGGCCGTCAGGGGGGGACCGACCATGACGGTCACCGTGTCGGAGCGGGACAGATCCCCGTCGTCGGCGGTCAGCTTCAGCACGTACTGACCCACGACGGTCGGGAAGGTGACGGTGGTCCGCGGGTCGTGGGGGTCGTCGAAGACCACCGGGGCGGGCCCGCTGACGAAGCTCCAGGTCGCCGTCAGCGTCCCCCCGACCGGCATGCCGTCGTCGGCGACGGCGCCGTCCAGCCGGGCGGCCGGGGCGGTGTCGGGGACGCCGAAATCCTCGCCCGCGTCCGCCGACGGGGCGGAGGGGTTGCCCACGTTGGCCCGTCCGGGCGAGCCGCCGTTGTGGGTGTCCTGCCAGTGGGCGGGGTCGTTGCCGTACCAGGCCGGATCGACCCGCTCCAGCGAAGGCCCCAGCCCGTTCGCCGCGGCCGGCCAGGGCGGGAGGTTCCCGTACTCCACCCGATCGGCCAGGACGTACGGCCCGCCGGCGCCCGCCAGGCCGGCGGCAAGCAGTTCGACGTTTTCGCCGCTGTTGTTGAGGGCGCCGCTGTAGGGGCCGAAGATCGGCACGTCCGCCGCGATGCCGTAGTACGCCCGGAAGGCGGCCTCCGCCGCCGGCGCCGACAGGTCCACGCCCACGATCAGCACCGCCTGGTGCGGGGCGATCTGCGAGCCGGCGGGGAAGTCGTAGCTGACCCCGCCGCGGATTCGCCAGCACCGTCCCGGGGCGGCGGGGTCGTACAGCGGCACCGTCGCGTCCGTCGAGTTGATCAGCTCGATGAACTCCGCCCCGCTGCCCGGCGGCCGGTACATCAGCTCATTGATGACCACCGGGGCCGCCCACGGTTGGGCGTTGGCCCAGCCGGGGGTGGGCACCGACAGCAGCGTGAAGTCCACCTGCCCGTCGGAGCGGACGTACCGCCCGGCGCTGACCCCGGCCGGCGCCGCCCCGTAGGACGCCTGGCTCTGATATCCCTGCAGCTCCGTGCCCTGATCGGCCGCGGTCAGCACGACCGTCCCGCCGGCGGCCGCCAGCGTGAACGCCCCGCCGAAGTGCCCGGCGTGGGTGAACAGCCGGTACGCCCCGGGGCCCAGCACGACGCCGTCGGGGATGCGGTATTTGGTCGGGGCGCCGGCGTCGTCGCTGAGGTACCAGCCGCTGATGTCGATGGTCCGGTCGGCGGGGTTGTACAACTCGATCCACTGCTGCTGCGGCGCGGGGCCGTACATCACCTCGCTGATCTGGATCGCGGGGGTGACGAACACGTCCACCTGCTCCCCGTCGGCGTTCAGCAGGCGGACCGCCTCCCCGCCGGTGCCGACGTGCCGGCTGTAGTTGCCCACCACGAACAGCCCCTGCCCCCCGCCCGGGCCGGTCGCGCGGAACCGGAAGGTGGCCACGTCCGGCGTGACGTACAGGGTGGTCCCGGCCGGGATCACCGTCCCGCCGGGGAAGACGAAGTCGATCCCGTCCGCCAGGCGCCACCCGGAGATGTCGATCGCGCAAGACTCCCCGTTGACGATCTCGATGTACTCCTCGTCCTGGTTGCCGGAGGGCGGGTTGTACTCGACGTGCCCGAAGGCGATGGCCGGCGAGGCCGGCTGGGACGGCGGGATGTGCCCCAGGCCCGCCAGGTACGTCCGCCGCGGCGCCAGGTACTGGTTCTTCAGCACCCGCACCGCGTAGTCGATGTCCTGGTCGGTGCCGTAGCGGTACGGCCTCCAGCGGGCGGCGTCCAGGTACACGTCGTCGCCGATCAGCGCGACCAGCTCGTCGATGCGGCTCTCGAAGTACCGCTGCTCGGCGGGCGTCGCCGCCGTCTGGAGCAGCTCGTCCATCAGCGTCCGGACGCGGGCCAGGTACATCTGGCGGGTGACGGGATGGTTGATGATCGCGTTGCCCAGCAGGTTCTGCGTCCACCAGCCGTTGATCGGGTCGTTGACGTAGGAGATGTTGTCGTTGAGCACGCCCGACACGCTCGACCAGCTCCGCCCGAACACCAGGTCCTTGTCCCAGGGGAAGACGCTCCACAGGCCCGTGTCCTCGGTGTCGCGGTAGAGGTAGTGGTTCTTGTTGACGTGGTCGCCGTCGTTGACCAGGACCATGGCGGCGTAGTAGTTGACGGCCTCGGCCACGTTCACGTTGTCGCAGAGGAACTTCAGCAGGGCGTCGCCGGTCAGCCGCAGGCCGTTATAGAAGGCGGCCAGGTCGCTGTGGTCCTCGTCGAGGCGGGTCTTCTTCTCCACGCCGATGTACAGCTCGCCGGGGGTGTGCCCCGAGACGAACTTGTACAGCGCCCCGCCGGTGTCGTATCCGTTGCGCTGGAGGTACTGCTCGTTGACCTGCTCGACGAAGATGGCCACGCTGAAGAACTGCCCGTTCTGCTGGAGCCGGACGTGGAACGTCTCACAGTAGGGGCTCAGGGCGTCGCGGAAGGTTTCGAACGCCAGGACCTGGCGGACGTAGGCCTTGTCCGCCCAGGTGCTGTTGAGGTTGATCTCCGAGACCCGCTGCTGGTCGTCGGCCCAGCGGAACCAGTGGCCCTTGTTGAAGTCGAACTTGTAGTTCTTCTTGTAGTAGTTGCGGGCGGAGCCGCCGCGGATGCGGACGTGGACGTT
>DASRZG010000627.1:0-5893 GCA_035686585.1 Phycisphaerae bacterium | reverse complement strand
CTGCTGGTGCATCTGCGGGACGTCCGCCTTCCCGCCGTCGAGGAGGTAGAAGGGCTTGTCCGCGGTGGACTTCTTGGCGAAGTCGTGCATCCACGCGCTCTTGAAGTACACCGCGTTGGTCAGCACCAGCCGGGTCAGCGGGTCGATCGCGCCCTGGGGGATCAGGTCCTTGATCCGGTTGTTGGTCTGCTGCTCGACCCACTCGTTGATCGTCTTGCGGCTCGGCTCGGGTTGTGTCTCGAAGTCCATCATCTCCAGCCGGGCCTGGAAGTGCTGCTGCACCGATCTCATGTACTCCGGCCCGAACGGGTAGCTCTTCTGGGCCCACAGGGCGTTGACCATGTGAAGCTGATAGGGGGGAACCTGCTTGCGGACGACCTTCTCGCCCTCCATCTGCCAGTCGGTGATCTTCGGCGGCTCGTTGAGCTGCTTGAGCAGGGATTCGTACCCCGCCAGCACGTCCTCGTTCTTAAGTCCCTCCAGGTGCAGGGCCTTGGCCATTTCCTGGGCCGTCTCGGCCCGGGCGCCCAGGTACGTCATGGCCAGGGCGGCGTGAATGCTGGAGGGGCTCAGGAACAGGTTGTCCCGGTCCTTGGCCGCCAACTGGGCGTACAGGTCCGTGGCGAACCGGTTGGACGCCCCGGCCACGGGGGCGGGCTCCTTCGCCATCTGATTCGGCGGCGCCGCCACCGCGGCGGCCGCGGCCGCCATCACCAACAACCCCGTTACGAGAAATGCCTTATGGTTTGACATGTCCTTCTCCTGGTCCAAGCCGCCTTCCTTGCCGCCGCCACGCCTGCGCACAGCCCCAGCGGCACCATCCCATCAGACGCACGATCCGCCGATTGGTTTTACCCGTTCGGCGGAAAGATTGAAATGCCCGCGCGGCACGGCGATACTGGCGGGGGTGTAGTTCGTGTTGTCCGGGACTGGCTGAAAGGCAGTAGTTGCTATGACCGCGGAACGAGCAGCCGCGCTGATCCACCAGGACAGCGCCGCGGCCGGGAGGGCCGTCGCTTCCCTCATTGCCGAGTTGATCCGCGTCCGCGCCGCCGAGGGCCGGGCGTTCGTGCTGGGGCTGTCGGCGCGGCACTCGGCCGTGAGCGTCTACGAGGAGCTGATCCGCCTGCACCGTCAGGAGGGGCTGGACCTGTCGGGCGTGGTGACGTTCAGCCCGCTGGAGTACTGGCCGATCGACCCGCGGGCGGTGCAGTCGGTCCGATCGTGGCTGGGGGAGAGCTTCCTGTCGCACGTGAACGTCCCGGCCGGCAGCGCCCACTTCCTCGACGGCGGCGTCTCGCGGGCGGGGGCCGAGGCGCATTGCCGGCAATACGAGCGGGCGATCTCCGAGGCGGGGGGCATCGACGTGCAGATCCTGGGCGTCGGGCCGGGCGGGCAGGTGGGCCTGAACGGCCCGGGCAGCGGCGCGGACGCGGCCACCCGCCTGGTGCTGCTGGACCGGGCGGCCCGGATGGACGCCGCCAGCGACTTTTTCGGCGAGGAGAACGTCCCCGAGCAGGGCCTGACGGTGGGCATGGCGACGATCCTGCAGGCCCGGAAGGTCTGCGTGCTGGCCTTCGGGGAGCAGGAGGCGCCCCCGATCCGGCGGGCGATGGAGGGGGGGGCCTCGCCCGAACTGCCGATCAGCCTGCTGCGGGCCCACCCGGACGTGACGTTTCACCTCGACCCGCCCGCCGCCGCCGACCTGACGCGCGTCGCCACCCCCTGGCTGGCCGGGCCGTGCGTCTGGGACGACCTGCTCACCCGCCATGCCGTCATCTGGCTGGCCGAGACCACCGGCAAGGGAATCCTCCAACTCGCCGACGAGGACTACATCGAGCACGGCCTGGGCGAGCTGCGGACGGGCGGCGGGGCCTATCGCACCAACGAGGCCGTCTTCGAGCACCTCATGGCCACGATCACCACCACTCCCGCCGGCGACAGCGGGCCGCGGCGGATCATCGTCTTCAGCCCCCATCCCGACGACGACGTGATCAGCATGGCCGGGACGATGATGCGCCTCGCCGAGCAGGGCCACGAGGTCCACGTCGCCTACATGGTCAGCGGCTTCCTGAGCGTGTTCGACCACGACGTGGCCCGCTACGCCGACTTCGTGGGCGAGTTCAACCGCATCTTCGCCCTCCAGCCGGAGGCGTCGGCGCGGATCGAGGCACACATCGGCCGCTTCCTCCGCCAGAAAGCCCCCGGCGACCTGGACACCCCGGAGGTGCAGGCCATCAAGGCCCTGATTCGCCGGACCGAGGCGATCGACGCGGCCAGGTTCTGCGGCCTGCAGGAGGACCGCATTCACTTCCTGGACATGCCGTTCTACAACACCGGCAAGGTGCGGAAGCTGTCGGTGGGTCCCGGGGACATCGCGGCCGTTGGCGCGCTGCTGGAGCAGGTCCGGCCGGAGGTGATCTTCGGAGCCGGTGACATGTCCGACCCGCACGGCACGCACCGCCTCTGCCAGCAGGCGGGCTTGGCGGCGCTCGAGGAATACGCCGCCTCCGGGCGGCAGCGGCCCGAGCTTTGGCTGTACCGCGGGGCCTGGCAGGAATGGCCGGCCGAGCAGATCGACATGGCCGTCCCGCTGTCCCCGGCGGAGCTGAAACGCAAGCGGTACGCCATCTTCCGCCACCAGAGCCAGAAGGACCGCGCGATGTTCCCCGGCCCGTCGGACCGCCGGGAGTTCTGGCAGCGGGCGGAGGACCGCAACATCGCCACCGCCGCCCTCTACGACCGCCTCGGCCTGCCCCAGTACCACGCCCTGGAGGCGTTCGTCCGCTGGCCTCCCCAGCTCTGCGCCAACACCACCGCCCAGATCGAGAAGACCTGACCCGCCCGGCCGGGCCGCAGCGAGACAAGGAGCAACGCGTGGCGCCATCCCCCACGTCCGCGAGGGCAGGACGGTGCGCATTCGGGTCGAGGGCCACGCCATGCTCCGCCACTGGGGCGGCGACGGCAACTGCGGCATCGGCGGCTACAGGCCGGTCTTCTTGAACTGGGGCAGGTGCGGCCGGTTCCTGCGGAACATCTCGGCGACCATCTTCTTGATCTCCGCCAGGGAGAGCTTCGCCGCCGTCAGCGGGTCGTGCGCGATGGCCTGGTACACCAGGCGAGGGTCGCCGGTCAGCGACGCCTCGACGGCCATCATCTCCGTCTGGGCGCTGAGATTCGTGAGGATGGCGCACTGCGGCGGCAGATCGCCCACGTGCACGGGGTTGAGTCCCTTTCGAGAGGCCACCACGGGCACCTCGACGCAGGCGCCCTGGGGCAGGTTGGTGACCAGTGAGGTGTTGGGCACGTTGCCGTTGAAGGCGAACAGCTCGCCGCCCAGGCGGGCGTTGATGATGGAGGCGGCGTACTCGTTCCCTCGCTCCAGCGGCATCGGCGCGTCGTCCGCCAGCCACTTGCGTATGGACGGCTTCCAGGTCTTTTCCCGGCTGCGGTAGCCCTTGAGGATGGCCGCATGCCGACCCGGGTTCCACCCGGTGCCGCGGGTGCAGTACTTGCGGAGGAGGTCCGGGCGCTTGCGGAACCACCAGTTGTATTCGGAGTTGTGCCCGCTGGACTCGGTGACGTAGTGGTCCAGCGCCAGGAACATCTCGTTGCGGACCAGCTCGTGGTTGTAGACGTCCCGGTCCGTGGCCACCACCTTGCGGAGCTTGGGGTACATGTCCCGGCCCTTGTGGGTCAGCTCCAGGAACCAGGCCATGTGATTGATGCCCGCGCAGACGTAATCGAGCTGCCGGGGCTTCAGCCCCACCCAGCGGGCCAGCATGGCCGCGGTGCCCTGAACGCTGTGGCACAGGCCGGAACTCTCGATGAAGCTGGTCCGCTGCATGGCGTGGCAGAGCATGGCCATCGGGTTGGTGTAGTTCAGCAGGATGGCGTGGGGACAAAGCTCTTCCATGTCGCGGCAGATGGCGAGCATCTCCGGGATGGTCCTCAGCGCGCGGAAGATTCCGCTGGGCCCGCGGGTGTCGCCGACGTTGATGTCGACGCCGTACTTCTTGGGGATCAGCAGGTCGTGCTGCCAGACGTTCGTGGTACCCCGGAGGATCGTCACCAGCACCGCGTCGGCGCCCTTGAGCACCTCGCGGCGGTCGGTGGCGGCCAGGACCCTCGCCGGGTAGCCCCCCATGGCCACAATCTTCTCGCACGCCCGCCGAGCGAAGTTCAGCCGCTCCCTGTTGATGTCAACCAACGCCAGCTCGGCGTCCTTCATCAGCGGGAAGGTCAGGATGTCGCGCACGAGCCCGCGGGTGAAGCCGAGGCTGCCCGCTCCGATGAACACAATCTTGGCCACGGAATGCTCCCTTCTTCCTTTCACGCGGCGTCGCGCACGCCGTCAGTCCCGCCACCATACCCCGCCGCCCGGTCCTTTGCCTATGCAACTTTTGCCCCGGCCGGGCCGAAGAAGTGCTTGCCGATCCGGCGGTCCGCCATAGACTCCTCAGCACGAAGAACCGCAAGGACGGGCTGGTCTGCATGGACCTGGAAGGCGACGTGAAGTGGAAGACGGAAACCTCGCCTTTCACGGAGCGGGGGACATCCGCAGGCAGCACAGGTTTCCAACCTGTGTCCGCTACAGCTTCATCACGTAATGCACCTGCCGGGCGACTTCGTGGAAGCCCATCGACGGGTACAGCTTCTGCCCGACGGCGTTGCAGGTGAGGGTCTCGATCTTCGCGCGGGTCAGGCCCAGGCCGCGGAAGTGCTCCAGGGACCGTTCGATGAGCCGCCGGCCCAGGCCTTGGCCCCGGAATTCCCCGGCCACCGCCAGGTTGGAGATCCGCCCCCGCGAGATGGCGCCGGACACGTCGTTGGTGACGTACCCCACGACCCGCCCGCCGGCCAGGGCGACGAAACAGTCCCCCGGGTCATCCCGGAACTCCCGCAGGACCTGCTCGGCCTTGATGTCCCGCCAGCTCAACCCGTCCACGGGACCCAGCGCCCGCTCGATGGCGTGCTCGATCGCCACCCCCTCGAAGGCCTCGCGCGTGATGGCGGCGGCGGCCTGGGCGTGGGAGGGATCGGCCCGGGCGATGGTGACGGTCGGCGGCATGGGCGACTCCTTCATTGCGAGGGGGGGGATTCGAACCCCCATCCCTTTCGGGACCAGGACCTAAACCTGGCGCGTCTGCCAGTTCCGCCACCCTCGCGGCGTGTCGGGGACGATTCTACAACGTGGCGCGGGCAACGGAAACAGTGTATCCGCCGTGGGAATCTCTTGGCGAAAAAGGCCCTTGTGGTGCGCGCGGGATGGGTCTATAATACGGTCGTCCGGCCAATGCCGCCCGGGATCGTTCGGGCACGTTGGACGGGCGAAGTATCTGATCGGATGTACCCTCACCGGGCGGGTGAGTCCTCACCTGCCCAAGCGGGCCCCCTCACCAGGAGGCCGGAATCGGCCCCTGGACCCGCCTGCATGCCACGAGCGGTGTACCGATGGAAGGCGTAGTTTCGCCCAGGTTTTTCAAGGCCAGGGCGGGCGTCGGGACCCGCCGCAGGGTGTGAATCGACCTCGGACGTGCACGCCGCGACCCCGGGGCCGGGAATCCCCTGTAGCCCGGCGCCGCCCCCAGCGAAGGAGCGAGCTATGGTGATCGGCCTCCGACGCCGTGCAGGTGCGACGGCCGCGCCCCGGGGCCTCCCGGGGTCACGCGGCCGCATGGGCGAACGGTCCCCGTCCGCGGGGCAGAACCCCGCCGGGCCGGGGCGTCCCCGCAAAGACATACCGCAGACCGAGCCGGCCCCTCCGGCGGCGAGTTGTCTGCGCGGCGCCGTCCGGCACCGCCGGCGCGTGCCCGCCCCGCCCCGCGGCGGCACGTTTGCTGACCACGACAATCAAGACGGACTTTGGTTTGCTGCACCGGGCTCGTAGCCC
>DASRZG010000626.1:0-4249 GCA_035686585.1 Phycisphaerae bacterium | reverse complement strand
CTCCAGGCCGCGTGGGACCGCCTGCCGGACGGGGCCGTGATCCTGGCCCACAACAGCGTCAACGGCGGAAACGCGGTCGCGCCCTACCTGGCCTTCGTCCGCGACCAGGCCCACTGCCGCCGCAGCGTCAACGTGATCCTGGACCCGGAAGGTTTAGAAGTGTCAATCAAGTAGGTGGCACAGGTTTCCAACCCCGGCGGGGTTACAAACCTGTGCCACCATGGTCAGGCCCACTCCGTCCGCACCCATTCGGCGATGGTATTGGCCAGGGCGGCGCCGATCCGCCGGTAGTCGCCGATGGTGTAGTCGGTGGTCTCGTTGCCCTGGTAGCTCGTCTCCAGCGAGATCGCGTCCACGTTCAGATCGCGGAACGCCCACTGGGACGACGGCATGCCGGGATACCGGCTGTTGCCGCCGGCGCGCGGGGTGATGAAGGCGATGGGCGAGCGGATGTCGGTCGGCGTGGCCGCCTGAAGCATCTCCGAGAACCGGTGGGCGATGGGGTTGATCGGCGACCCTTCGTCCCAGCCCCTGGCCGGGACGTAGGTGGCGCGCTCCGCGTGCGCCGGGCCGTGGAGATCGGCGAAGAACATCCCGCTGCTGCCGCGGCGGAGCCGCACGGCCTCGCCCATCACCGCCCCGCCCTCGGGCCGGCGCGGGCCCGACGGGCCGTAGGAGCGGTTGCAGTCGTGCGGGAACGGGTCCTTGCCGTAGCTGCCCTCGACCACGTCGTCCAGGTCCACGAATGGGATCGCCCACCAGGTGATCCGGCGGAGCGTGGGCGTCCCGGCCACGTGCCGCAGCAGCCCGTCCAGCACCCACGAGCCCGGCACCTCGCCCGCGTGATGCCGCGCCGTCAGCAGAGCGGCCGGGCGCGTCGGGTCGGCGAGGCGGTTGTACACCCGGATCATCTCCCGCCCGGAGAGGGTCTGGCCGATGTATTCGGCCTTAAAGACCCCCGCCAGCTCGGTCAGCGTCGCCTCCAGATCGGCGGGCTGATAGGGGTAGCAGTGGGCGACCTCGATCTCGTCGGCGCCGCCGTCGATGTCCCACGCCCATTCGATCCGCCCGCCGGGGGTGTTCACCGGGCTGGGCCGGGCCGTCCGCTCCCACCGCCGGCCGGCCCACCGCGCCACCAGCGTGTTGGTCGACCAGTCCGCCCCGCCGAGGGTCTGCTCGGGATTGGCCAGCACCACCCGCACGCCCCGGCCGCCGATCCCCGACAAGCGGAAGTGGAACCACATCGCCTGCGGGCAGTTGCGGCACTCGGCCGCGAAGCGGACCAGCGGCCTGTCGCCCGACTCGTCCACGCCCAGCAACAGCCCATTGCCACCGCCAAAGTCCGTCCGCAAGCCGATGCCCATTCACAGCCTCCCAACCGGTACGAACGTCTAAGGGACCATGATCCGCCCGCCGATGCAAGCCCCCCGTTTAGCCGCGACCCAACGGGGAGCGCGTCGCCCCCGCACCCCGTGCCACGGCATTCACCCGCAACTTCCCTCCGCCCCCCCCGCCGATGGACTCGCCCCCGTTGAGTCGATGTCACACTACCAACGACCGCCCGCACGTATGCATAATATGCCCGGCAGCCCGATGCGTTCACCCGCCCGGGAGCGAACAGCCATGGACGAACTCATCCGCATCAAGCCGCATCACTTCGTGGACATCATCACCCAGTTCGGCGAAGGCCGCCCCTTCGAGCCGCACCCCTACGGCCACGCCGTCCACACCGTGGCCCAGCGGATCCTCGCCGACCCCGAGGTCATGCTGGAGATGGAGCTGGGCGCCGACGACATCTGTGCCCCTTGTATCCATAACATCGCCGGCCTGTGCGACGACACGATCGACACCTCCTACCGCCCGGCCGCCCCGCCGGCCAAGCGGGATTGGAACCTCCTGCTCGACCGCCGGTGGTGCGAGCGGCTGTCGCTGTCGCCCGGCCAGTGCCTCACCGCCCGCGCCTTCTGCGGCCTCCTCCGCGACCGCGCCGGCGACCTCACCGACATCTACCGCGAGATCCCCCCCGACCGAACCGCCCAACGCGCCGCCCGCCTGGCGGCGGGGGTGGACCGGATGCTGCGGGGCGACGCGTAGCGCGCCGGGTGCCACGGGTGCGTTGTCTGCACCCGTGCCACGCCGGTTTCCCGGGGAGTATCCTCCCACGGGGTTCGGACGGCGCAGCCCCCGGCCACAAGGGCCGGGGGCGAAATAGGACGACGGTGCCCCGGTCGCTGTTTCTTTATTTCGCCCCCGGCCCTTGTGGCCGGGGGCTATCCTTCCCAACCACGTGCTCAGGAATCCCCCCCACGACAGTGCCACGGGTGCGTTTTCTCCGTCACTCCGCCAGCGACCCGCCGAATTCGCGGGCGCGGGCCACCTCAGGGTGGTCGTCCGTGATGATCGGCTCGTGGGCGGTCGAGGGGATGGCGAAGCGGGCGACGGTGGGGATCTCGAAATAGCCCTTCATCCGCCCGGCCATCCAGTCCAGGACGTCGTCGTACATGTGCGGATCGCCGGCGCCGTAGGTGATGGCCAGCACCGCCCGGACGCCCTCTCGCGGCCAGTAGTTCTCCAGGGCCGGGCCGATGTAGCAGTAGGTCCGCTGGATGAAGGCCATCATCTGGGCGGTGACGTGGTCGAGGTAGATCGGCGAGCCCAGCACCAGCACGTCCGCCTCGGGCGCGACATCGTAGAACCGCTGCATGTCATCTTCGATCACGCACCGCCGCGACCACTTGCAGCCCTGGCAGGCATCGCAGCCGTGGATGTCCCAGCCGGCCAGGTCCAGCAGCTCCGTCTCGGCCCCGCCCGCCTCCGCACCGTCCAGGATCGCCCGCACCAGTACGGCCGTATTGCCGCCGCCCCGCCCGCTGCCGTCCACGCCAAGGACTTTCATACGCTGTCTCCTTGTCTGGCCCCAGCATAGCACGGGATCGCGGATTCACAAGTCAGGCCACGAACAGCAGAAACCCGAAGCACGAAATGCGAAATACGAAACAAACTCGAAATCCGAAACGGCAAAGAAGCGGCAAAGAAGAAGCACCCGCCGGACACCCGAGCCCCGCAGCCGCTTCTTCTTTTCAGCTTCTTCTCTCGTGTTTGCCGTTTCGGATTTGTTTCGGATTTCGCATTTCGTATTTCGTGCTTTCCCAGCTTTACCTCGACAGCACGGTCGTCGTGGCGGCGATCCGGTTGACGGCGTCGCGGCTCAGGGGGGCGGGGTGGAGCTTGCCCTGGGCCCACAGGTCGTAGGTGCTCGTGTGGAACGGGTCGTCGGTGCGTTCGCCATGGCCGATCGGCAGGACGGACTGCGCGGCGTCCACGTCGTGCAGGGGGACGTACTGCGTGTAGGACTGGGCGGCCTGGCAGTGGATGGTGTTGCCGTCCACGCAATGGATGGGGGCGAACCTCAGGTCGGCCGTTGGATCGAGCGAGCCAAAACCGTCCAGGCTCTCGTAGTAGCCCAGCCTGCGCTGCTGCACCTGTCGGAGCGCCTCCCTGCCGCCGTCCGGGCGTGCAACGCGGGCCGGGGCGTCCTCGGGGGCGGCCTCGCCGCGTGCCGGCTGCCCGCGGGCGGCTTGACGTGCGCCCCGTGCGGCGGGCCTGCCGCCGCCCGCCCCCTGCCACGCCGCCGCCAGGGCCGCGTCGACGAACTGCCGCTCGTCCTCGGTCAACTGGCACTTGGGGTCCGCGTCGATCCGCTTGCGGGCGTGGATGAGGAACCGGCACAGGCCGGAGAAGCCCCCGCCGTAGGTGCGGACCACCGGGGCGGCGGGCCCGTAGAAGCGGAACATCACGTTGATCTGGTCGGCTACGTCCGCGCCGGGGGCGGTCAGATCACTCGAAGCCCCGGCCTTGTACCAGCCTTCCAGGTACTTCAGGGCCGCCTGGGCGCCGGCGGACAGCTCCGCCTTCTCCACGTCGCGGAGATGGTAGCCCATCATCACGATGTCTCGCTTGGCGGGGTTGACCGTGTCGTAATGAACGTCCAGCACGTCCTCGGGCCGGAACTTCTCCTTCGCCCCCAGCCGCTCGTACAGCCGCCACGAACGCAGCGAGTGCCCGCCCGAGCCGGTGCTGATGCCGATCGGGATGTTGTAGAACGACTGGATCGGCTTGTGGTTGCCGCTGGCGATCCACCCCGCCGCCGGGTCGATCACGTGCGGCAGCAGGTCGGCCGGTACAAAGCCCTGCCAGTCGTGCCTGGGGTCCGTTCCGTCCAGCGCCGCCCTGCCGAAGTGCTCGTCAA
>DASRZG010000625.1:0-7472 GCA_035686585.1 Phycisphaerae bacterium | reverse complement strand
TTCACGGGCTGTGCGTCCTTCGAGGCGAGGCGAACATTCAACAGGGCGGCCCTCGGGCAGCCGTGGTCGGAAGTGAAAGGGGCCGGCGCTTATGGGAAGAACTGCCAGTTGGCTTTTCACCAAAGCTGGGGGCCTGGGATGGGAGGGGCTGATTACCTCGTCGTGTTGACGGACCGTGGAACTGTGGCGGCAAAGGCGTACCTGCTCGCGGGTAGCCCCACCTCTTTCGGCCTCCAGACAAGGGCGGAATATTGGGCAGAGCTGAAGGAGGTGGCCAGCCACTATCCGTACTACGCCCCTCCTCCGGGCGGGGCCGGCCTGTTCATCCCGTTGTATCCGTACGTTGCCCATCCTCTCTCGGAGGACGACAAGATCCTCCCTTCGGGCGTGCGGCAGAGCACGTGGGCCCTGTTGATGAGGGCCATCGATGGGTGGCCGTTTGACCTCAAATACAAGAACCGGGTGGATGAGGCGAAGGTGTACTGGGACCGTACGGTCCGCCCCTGGCCGGAGGTCGCCAAGTCGCCGGATCAGCTTCCGACCGAGGGCACCATCACCGTCTTCTGGAACAAAGGCCCGCTGTCGCGGTGAGAAGCGGCTTCCCGTGCAGCGAAGGCATCCGCGTTTGGCCTCGAGTTTCCGCCGGGGGCTGGAATTGGCCGGCCGGACAGGCGTGGGACAAGGAGGCCGTGCGGGGGGTCTGCCCGGCTGTCCTGGCGATGATGAAGACAAACGAACTCCAGTGGCCGCGGTGCAAGTAGAAGCATGAGCATCAGCGGGTGAGGAAGTGGTGCCTCGATGCGTGCGGGAAGGGGTAGCTGTGGAGCGGCCCAGCCGTCCCGGACAGGACCTCCGGGGAGGCATGCGCCGACGACGGAGGCGGTCCGGATCGGGCAGGCATGCGATAAACAATAAAAACATGACAAGATTTGCGGCTGTTTACAGGCTTCGGGCGGAAACAGTTGTAAACGCACATATCCTGCTGTTAAAACAATGGTTACGTGTGTTTCGGGGGTGTTTACATTTCGGCGTCTTGTAAACACCCCACCCTGGGCGAGGCGGGGCCGCTGATGCAGATCACCCGCGAGCCGACCACCGAGAACCTTCCGCAGGTGGCGGCCGACGCGGCCGGGGCGACCTGGACTTCACCGACACCGCCCCCCTGCCGCCGGACAAGGCGGCGTGGTACTACGTCCGCCTCGAAGGCAAGGACACCGACACTTGGTCCGTCGAGCTGGCCTGGTCGTCCCCGGTGTGGGTGACGGTCAAGGCGGCCGGGAAGGGCGGAGGGGATCAGCGCGACGCCGCGGAGCCCGAACCCGGGGCCGCAGAGGACGGCGCACAAGGGAGACAGGGGCTGCGACCCACGCCTTGCGATATTAACGATGCTTCGGTCTGGAAAGCGGACCGCCGGCGCGGTATGATCGGTTCATACCTGTAAGGTGCTTGTTAACCTCACATCAGGTAGTGCCGGCGCACGTCCAGGAGAACGGCCATGAAAGGTCCTGCCCGTCGAATCGGACGCCGGGGGTCGGGAGTCGGGGCGTTTACGCTCGTCGAGTTGCTGGTGGTGGTGGGGATCATCGCCCTGCTGGTGACGATCCTGATGCCGGCGCTGGGCCGGGCGATGGAGCTGGCCCGCAAGACGATCTGCAAGACGCAGCTTCACACGATGGGGCGGGCGTGGCACTTGTACTTCCAGGACAACGACGACAAGCTCCCCGCGATGGCCAACCCCGGCCCTGTCGGCGCGGCGCAGCCCATCCCCGACTGCATCAGCCGGTTCGCCTTCATCATCTACTCCGGCTACCCGCAGCACAACGCATACCGCGGCGCGTACGTCAACGCGGGCGTGCTGTACGAGTCGAAGCTGATCGGGGACGAGCGGAACTACGTCTGCCCGACGGTCCAGAGGAACAACGGCGGCGTGTGGTTCGACGACCTGCCGAAGATCCCCGCCGGCTCGCCGGGCTCGCGCGGCGGGGGCTGGTGGCCGATCAACCGCCGGATGGGCACGTACATGACGTACAACCGCCGCCGCATGCTCAACT
Source organism: Phycisphaerae bacterium (assembly GCA_035686585.1). Taxonomy (GTDB): domain Bacteria; phylum Planctomycetota; class Phycisphaerae; order SM23-33; family SM23-33; genus DASRZG01. The sequence continues at coordinate 5,421 of DASRZG010000625.1, read as the reverse complement.
ACGACAACGTGGACATGTCGTACTTCCACTACAGCGTCGTCCCGCCCAACCGGCCGAACGCCGACATCATGCTGCTCTACACGGGCATGAACGCCATCTCCAGCCCGGGCGACTTCAGTTGGATGGCGGACCGCTTCGACTCGCCGGGCTGGGCGATGCTCTCCCACGTGCCGGGGATCAACGTGCTGTTCTTCGACGGGCACGTGACCTACTGGGAGGACCCCACCTGGGACGAGACCACCGGCACGGGGAAGGTGCTGTACGACAACGGCCTGGGGTCGTGGTCCGACACGTACAGCAACTGGTACCACGACGACATCTGGATGATCATCGACGGCTACCACAAGCCGCCCGTCGGCCAGGGGGTGTGAGAACGCCCGGGCCGGACCGCCCGCTTACCGCCCCGCCTCGATCCGGATGCGGTTCCTTTCCTTGCCCACGGCGATCTGCCGGAGCGTCACCAGGCCGTGGGGGTCCGCCTTGACCGTGCCGGAGGCGATGACGGCGCCGTCTTTGCCGGCGGTGTCGGTCCACTTGCACTCGGCGCCGGGGCGGAGCTTGAACTTCTGACAGTGGCGCGGCGTCAGGTCCACCTTGCACGCCGCCAGCGGGGCGGAGTCGTGGAGGTAGACGGTCATCTCCCAACGGCCCGGCTCGTCGGTGATCGTCTCGGTCTCCCACAGCAGGTAGCCGTTCAGCATGCCGTAGTCGTCGCCGTCGGCGTAGTCCCCGCAGCCGGGGTTGTCGTCGAGGGTGCAGTTGCCGAAGGCGGGCTTGGACTGGTCCCGCAGGATCTTCAGCCGCCCGGCCCGGTACTCCTGGAGGGCGATCGGCGTGCGGGTGCCCCAGGATGCCTTGGCGATGTCGGAGGCGAACGGCTGGCGGGCGTCCATCAGGGCCCGCTTGTACCGCGGCAGGGCCGGGTAGCTCATCTCGGAGGTGTGCGAGCCGGTGCAGGCGATCAGGAACTGCACCGGCAGCGGCCGGGCCGGGTCGGCGGTGACGTACTTCCAGAAGTCGCACGCCTCGTAGGGGTTTTCCTCGGCCGGCTTGCCGGCGTACTCCGACGGCGGGCCCCAGACGCCCTGGCAGCGGTTCCAGTCGACGAAGCCCTTGGTCAGCTCGCCCGATCCCCAGCCGATGAAGACGCTGAAGATGTCCGGATGCCTCAGCTCCCACAGGCCCCAGTGGCTGCCGTAGCAGTAGATCTGCTGCGGGTCGATCCGGTAGGCCTTCCTCGCCCACTCGACCAGCTTCGCGTGGCGGTTGTAGGTCCAGGGCGCCCATGTGCCCTGGCGGAAGGACTTGAGGGTGTTCTGGCAGTTGTTGATGCCGACGTAGAAGCCGATGGACGGATCGGCCGAGCCGGCCAGCAGGATCGCGTCGCGGCGCTGCCAGCGGCTCAGCTCGGGCTCGTTGGTGTGGCCCTTGCCGTGGCTGAGCTCCAGGGCGGCCGGGGCGGCGATGCGGTTGGGATGCCACTGCATGACGAAGCCGTACTGCAGCGGCCGGGGGGCCAGGGGCGGGACGGCCCAGTATACGTACCGCCGCGTGATCAGGTCGTCGGCCGTGCGGTTGTACGCGCCCTTGGTGAAGGTCTCCTGCTGGAGGACCGGCTCGGGGTCGGCCACCTGCTGCTCGACGGGCCCGGCCACGTTGGCCGCCGACAGGTCGGCGGTGTTCTCCACGCCGTTCACGGCGGTGACGACGGCGTACCACGCCTTACCGGCCTTGCGGACGGTGTGCACGTAGACCCCCACCCCGCTGGGCAGGGGCCTTTGCGGCTCGACGGCCAGGCGGACGGCGACGAACTCGTCGTCCAGCTTGGACGGGACGTTCTCCCCCTGCCAGATCCGCTGGACGATCCGGGTGTTGAACCCCGAGCCCGGGACGACCTCCGCCAGCAGCTCGGCGTCGCCGATGGTCCTGGCCGTGATCGGCTGGTCGTGGCGGTACACGCGGTACCGCAGCTCCCGCTTGTCGTCGTTGGGCACCGGCCCGTCGGGCCCGTAGCCGTGGAGCTTCTTGATCAGGGAGCCCCAGGGGTAGCGATCCTGGCCCTCGGAGAGGTCCTCGATCTCCCGGAAGGTGAGGAACACCTGCCCCGCCCGGCAGAAAGCCTTCAGGTCCTTCACCTGCTCCGGCGGCTGGGCCAAGGCGCCCTCATGCGCGATCTCCAGCTCGATGGCGCGCGAGTCGTAGCCGCCGCCCCGGATGAGGAAGGCCGCCGCCTTGGGGTCGGCCTTGCGCATCCGCCGCAGGGGGTCGGTCACGTCGAACCATCGGCAGTACGGTGGTGCGGGGGCGAGGGCCTTTGCCCCGGCGGCCACCTTCCCATCGGCAGCGGCGCTAAAGACTTCGAACGAGGAGCCGTATCCGCCCTTGCGCTGCATCAGGAGCCGGGCGCGGTAGACAGCCGCCTTCGCCGGCACGGCCGACAGGTCGAACTGCGCGACCTTGCCCTCCTCGGTGTCGGTCAGGCTCAGCGTACGCGGGTGCTGGACGCGCCCGGCCAACCCCCATCGGCCGACCACCACGTCGGCGGCCGAGGCCGTCGCCAGCAGCATCAGCGAAACCGTCAGCAGGCCAATCCGTCTCATGGCTGCACCTCCTGCCCGCCGGGCGCGCGGGTGATCCGCACCCGGATCCCGCCGGCCTCGCCGGGGAGCTTCAACTGCTTCAGGGTCAGCAGCCCGTGCTCGTCGGCCGTCACGGCCCCGCTGACCGGATCGGCCCCGCCGCCGCGCGGGCCGGGGAGATACGTCCCCTCCCACCGCAGGGCCTCGCCCGGACGGGCACGGAACTTCGCCAGGCGCCGCGGGGTCAGGTCGAACGTCCCTGCCTTGCCGGTGACGGTGATCTCAAAGGCCCCGGGCGTGTCGGAGACGTCCTTCCAGCGATAGACGCTGTTGGTCTGGCCGCTGCCCTCCCCCTCGGCGTCGGCGGAGGAGTTGGCGAAGGCGGGCACGGGGCTGTCGCGGCGGAGGTCCAGGCCCTGCCACAGCCCGGTGTACCGGTCCGGCGGAAACAGCGTCCCGCCCCACGCCCAATGGGCGAACAGGGGCTGGCCGGCCTGCTTCATGGCCGTGTAGAACCGCCCCCGGCCCTTACCCCATCCTTTGTCGCCGCCCCAGCTGGCACCCCGGCAGACGAACAGCGGCAGGTCGGCCTCGGGCGCCGAAAGCACCAGCCGGTCCAGGTCCGCCCATGCCCAGTCGCCCCGGCCCTGCTCGTCGGTCGTCTGCGGCCCCTTGGGTCCCCAGGCGGCCTCAAACCGCCTGGCCGCCTTGGGATCCAGGACGTTGCCCGCCTTTTCGAAGCCCAGGATCATCACGTAGGCGATCCGCTTGGGGTAGCCCAGGGCGAACTGGGCCGCCCCGTCGCCGCCGACCGCCACGACGCGGTCCGGGTCGATCGGCAGCTTCTCCTGCGCCCAATCCAGGAACGCGGCGATCCGCCTGCGGGTGTGGTCGCGGACGGTCCCGCCGGCCAGGTCCTGCCCCGTGCCGAACCGATCGTTGTAGCCGTACCAGCCGCTGGGGGGCCAGTCCTGGGTGGCGATCTGGACGGACCCCGCCATCAGCTTCCGGCTGGGCTTGGCGTGGGAGTAATTGCCGGAGGGGAAGTACAGCTCCACCGGCGCGCGCTCGGCGCAATCCGGCGGGATCAGGACCGACCAGTTGAAGTACATGGATGTCGGCGCCAGCGGCGGGTTGCACCACTGGACGTAGACCGTCCGCTCGCCGGGATAGTCGAAGTTCGGACCCTTCAGCCCCGGCCCCTGGCGGACGGGCTCGCCGACTCCGACGGTCTCGTCCACCGGCTCGGCGAGGGAGTTGGCTGCGGAGACGTCGGCCGTGTTCGGCTTCCCGTCCGGGCAGGCGAGGACGGCGTAGTAGCGCTTGGCCGCCGCGGGCGGGTTGACCACGAACAGCCCCCGCCCCGGCGCCAGCGGCCCGGCCTGCTCGTCGATCACGAACCTCTCGAGCGGATACCGGTCCATCCGCGGGTGATCCATGTGCCAGGTGCGGATGAAGCCGTTGTAGTTCTGCGTGAGCTCGCCGGTCGCGTCGGGGTGGATCATCGCCTGGGCGATCAGGTACTCGACGTTCCTGCCCTTGAGGTTCCAGCCGCTGAGGGGCCCGGCCTCGGCGAGCATCGCGGCGGCGCCGAGGTTGGCGGCCGTGATCCGCTCGGTGTGCGCGTACAGGCGGTACCGCACCGTCGATTCGTCCAGAAGCTTGCGGGCGGCGCCCCAGGTGAGCCGCTCGGGCGGCGGCGGGCCGATCTCGTCGAAGGTGATAAACGTCTGTCCCGCCCGATGAAGCGCCTTGACGGCCTTGACCTGCGGGGCCGCACCCGCCGAAGCCGCCACGACCCCGGCGGCGGCCAGCGCGATCCACGTACGAGTTGCCCGGTTCATCGTCCCGCTCCATGCCGGCGTCGCGCCGTGCGCCCTGACGTGTCCATCCCATCCCCCCGTTCCACGTGCCTCACCGCCTTTAACGCCGCCGAACGGAGCGGGTGTCGCATGGGGCAGGAGGGAATGGAGCTGGCTGACATGCGCCTCGCTGTATGAGGTTACGTCGCCGGCACGAATACATTTCATGGCACGCCGGACTTTGCGGGAAACGCAACCGGGGCGCGGGCGTCTAAGACCTGTAGAATGCGAACATAACCCCCTGCCGACAAGTAGGACGGAAAGGCGGCTTATTCATGTCCGAGACGGCCATCTTCCACGGGGACGGCTTGCCGGCAGATCGGCTTGCCGACCGGCACATTCCGCTGCGCCCTCGCCAGGCAGCCCCCCCGTGCCGCGCGCCATCGCCGCGCCCGAGCCGCAAGGGCAAGACCATTCCAGCCGGGAGCGGCGGAACGATGACACGAAGCGGCAGCAGGGCGATCGTGGCGCTTGCGGTGCTTTTGGCCGGCCTTGCGCCGGCGCGCGTTGCATCGGCGGACGAATCGCCGGTGGCGATTGTCGTCCTGGGGCCCAGGTTCATCTCCGGCGGCAGCGGGGAGGCGACAGCGGGGGCGGAGCTGGCGTGCGACCGGCTCGCGCGCGAGCTGGAGAAAAACCCGTCTGTCCGCGTGGTCGACCGCACGCAACTGGACCGCGTGCTTAAGGAACGCGGGCTTGACGATCAGTCGCTGCGCCCTGTCCTCAGCTACGACATCATGGCCCGGCTGGAGGTGGACGCCGTCCGCCCGGCGCCCAAGGCACACCTGAAGCTGGTGGACCTGTCGTACGGCAGCATGCTGGCCGAGGCTGAATTCGCTTGGTCGGCGCCGCTGCCGGACGGCGCGATCCGCGACATGGCCCGTACGTGTCTGGCGGCCGCACGGGACGTAACGGCCGGCAAGCCAAAGGCCCTTCGCGTGCGGATGCTGGAGGTGCAGAACTCCGGCAAGTCGGCCCGG
>DASRZG010000624.1:0-10279 GCA_035686585.1 Phycisphaerae bacterium | reverse complement strand
CGTCGGCATCGCCCTCGCCGCCGGGCACCACCTCGCCGCCGGGTGACCGCGGGGACACCGGCCCGATTCCCCTCAATAGCCGCCAACGACGCGAACAGAGACAAGAGGCCTTCTGTACAGAACCAACGGCCTCGCAAATGGGGGGTGCCCCGGACAAGCTCCGCTTGTCCGGCTCCGTTCCCGGACGGAGGGAGGCCGGACAAGCCAAACGACGGCTTGTCCGGGGCACCCCGATGGAACCGCTTTCATCCCCTGTGGGTGGGCCGAAGGCCCATGAACGACTGTCCCTGGGCGGAGCGTTCGCGCCGCGGGCGGCTCTTGGAATGCCCCGCCAACCACCCTCCCCAAGCTCCTTTCCGCCATGGAGTTGCCTGCTCGCTCCCGGGAATCGTAGGGTTCTATTGAGGAACCGCAGTCCCGAGCGGGCGGAGGGTTCCTGTGTGGGCCCCGCCTGCAAGAGGCGTGATGAGAGAGACTTCCATCCATATTCAGGGCAGGGCGATGGTGATGGACGAGGACCGCGCCTCCGTGTCGCGGCGGAGCGGGCAGCTCACCGCGGCCGGGTGGGAGATCGTCCAGGCCGCCGACACCATCGAGGCGCTGGCCACCGTCCGGTCCCAGGACGTGGACGTGGCCCTGCTCCGGGTGGACGCGGAGGAGGCCGAGGCGATGGACCTGCCCAATGTCCTGCGCCTCACCGCCGACACGCCGCACCTGCCGGTGATCGTCCTGGCGCCTCGCGCCAACGTGCGCGACCGATGCAACTTCCTGGACGGCGGGGCCGACGAGGTGGTCGCCGACGACATCTGCGCCGACGAGCTGGCGGCACGGATGCGGGCGCTGGTCCGGATGAAGATCCTCCAGGACCAGCTCGCCTCCTCGCGCCAGGCCCTGGCGGCGTCGCTGGCGCGCGAGCGGGCCCTGCTGGTGCAGTTGCGCCGCGACAACGCCCACCTGCTGACCCTGTGCAGCACCGACCCGCTCACCCGGCTTTACAACGTCCGCCACTTCGACTCGATCCTGGAAAGCGAGTTCAAGATCGCCCGGCGGTACCGCCGGGTCCTGTCGGTGCTGACGTTCGACCTGGACCACTTCAAGGTCGTCAACGACAGCTACGGGCACCCCAGCGGCGATTACGTGCTGAAGGAGTTCGCCGTCATCCTCAAGCGGACCGTGCGGGATTCCGACGTGGTCGCCCGCACCGGCGGGGAGGAGTTCAGCATCATCCTGCCGTCCGCCAACCGCTCCCAGGCCGAGCGGTTCGCCCAGCGCATCCGCCAGGCCGTCGCCGATCGCCAGTTCGTCGTGTTCGGCCAAGAGATCCACGTGACCACGTCCATCGGTCTGTCCAGCTACCCCGAGGACGTCGAGATCACCGAGCCGCACATGCTCACCTACTTCGCCGACCAGGCGTTGCTTCGGGCCAAGCAGACCGGCCGGGACCGCGTGGTGCCGTTCTCCGAGTTCGACCCCGCCACCCGCCACCACCTGCGAAAAGCCTTCCTCGCCGCCGCCCCCGAAAACGGCCGCAGGCCCGACCCCGCCCTGGCGGCGGACGCGCGGCGGTAGGTTCCATCGCGGATCTCGGATGGCGGATTGGAGCCGCGAGGAGCTGTGCCGGATGGCGCTACCAGCCTTCCTTGGCCGCCACCCACAGGCGCAACACAACCAGCGTCAAGGCCAGCGCGAACATGATGACCGAGTAGTACTGCATAGGAATGAAGTACAGAGTATGCCCCGCGCGGCTGCCCCGGTGCGGTTTGTTGAGCACCCAGCCAACGGCGAAGTTGATGATGGCGGCATTGCACAGCCCCGCCACAAGCGGCCAGGCGTGGGACACGGGGTACTCCTCCCCCAGAATCCACGCGACGGCAAACACGACCAAGAGCACTCCCAAGACGAAGATCGGCAGCACCAGGAAGCCCAGTCCCTTCCAAACGATCATCATCTGTCCCCTTACTGAACCGGCAGGGGGAGGCCCCCACCGTGGCGGCTGAGAAGGTGCCTGCAAGGCCAGATGTCGGCAAATCCGATCATCACTGAAACGGCGGTGCCGCACGTCAGAGGCCGGCGCCCGCTGCATCACAGATCGTAGCGGCCGGGAACAGGGAGTTCAACCGCCTGGGGCCGCGGAGAGAACGTGTTTGATTCCACGCATTCGGCAATTCGTTGCAGTGATGGCGACGCATTCCGGAAGCCCCCAGCGTCAGGTAGTCAGCCAGTTCTCGACGGCCAGGCCCGGGACGCGGCCAAACTCGCGCTCGTTGTTGGTGACCAGCGTTACCCCCATCGAGAGGGCGTGGGAGGCGATCAGCGTATCCAGGGGGCCGATGGGAGTGCCCTTGCCTTCCACCTCCGCGCGCAGACGGTCGAACAGGCCCGGCGCCCGGCCCCGGATCAACTCCACGCAGACATTGGTGTCCAGCATGAAGCGGATCACAGGGGCTTTCGTTCCTCCGCTCGCCCGGGCTGATCGCGCCGAGCCATGAAGTCCTCGTCAACCTGTCCGATCGCCTCCGCCATCAAGTCCCAGGCCTTGTCCTTTGGGAACAGCAGTACGGCCGAGCCGACCCGCTTGATGCCGACTTCGTCTCCCTCGAACCAGAACTCTTTCGGCAGCCGGACCGCCTGGCTTCGGCCGCTCATGAACAGCTTCGCTGTGGTCATCATGTTATTTGAACGTCACGATGGCATACCCGGCCGTGTTCTTGCCGGCGTCGCTGTCGGCGGACAGGACGGTGCAGGTGGTGGCCTTCTTCTTCTCGCCGGCGTCGCGGTCGTTGGCGAAGATCTCCAGACGGAGCGTGCTGCCGGCGGCGGGGCGGAAGTCCTTGGCGATGGCCTTGTAGGGGATGGCCAGCTCGAAGGTGTATCCGTCGCGGCGTTTGTGGCAGGCGGTGCGGATGGCGGCGACCATCGCCTCGTCGGCGGGCCGGGCGTTGACCCGCAGCGGCTCGCCCTCGGCCGGGACGGGGATCATCAATTGCCGGCAGGTCCCGGCGAAGGCCCCGTCCCGGTCCCCATCGCCCCGGGGGTCCCAAAAGACCTCGATGCCGTCGCGGTACCAGGTGTCCTTGTCGTCGGCGACCAGCAGGTCGTCGGTGACGTCGACGGCGAGGTAAAGGGCGTCATTGTCGTAGCCGGCGCGGACGGCGAGCGTGCAGTCGGCCGGGCCCGTCCAGGCGTCGGGGTTGTCGCGGACCTGCCACTTGGCGTCGGCGGCCAGGGGCTTGACGGCGGACCAGTCGTCGAGCTTGCCGTCGAGGATGATCTTGCTCAGCCGGGTCGCCGACATCTCCGTCGCCACCGGCAGCGACAGCGTCCGCGAGCCGCCGCCGGTCTTGTCCTCGTAGGCGAGCCGGTAGTCCACCTTCAGCGTGGGCGCCGGCCCGCCGGCCGCGGGCGGGCTCACCCGCCAGGAGCGGCGGGCACTGCCGCCGGCGCCGACGGTGAGGGTCTCGGCGAGGGGCGGCCCGTCCGGGAACCAGCCCTGCGCCGCCGTCCAGGTGAGCGTGTAGGTGCCGGCCACGTCGGTGGTGTTGGCGATGTCCATGGTCACCGTCCCGCCGGCACGGGTGACGGCGGACAGGCGGACGGTGTCCTGCATCGCCCGAATCCGTTTGGGTAGGGCCCGGGAGATGAAGTTGGGCGGGAGGACCTCTCCGACGGGGACCAGCGCCACCGTCGGCGTGCCGGCGGAGACGGCCACGTGGGCGAACATCCGGAACCCGCCGATTTCGCGCGCGACGTTGCCTCCGCCGGTGCCGGTGGGGCCGAGGATGTAGTAGGGGATGCCGTCCTCGCGGTCGTAGCTGAGCTTGTGGCGGTGCCCGGTGAAGAGCGTGGCCCGGTCGGGGTCCAGGCGCTTGCGGAGGCGGTCCCAGTCGGGCCCAGCCATGATGGGATGGTGGAAGAACAGGAAGGTGTGCCTGGCGCCGCGGGCGGCGGCCAGGTCCCTGTCCAGCCAGGCCCACTGGGCGTCGGCGACCTCCTGGACGGCGTTGATGATGGCGGTGGAGTCGAGCACGACGAAGTGGCACCGGCGGAAGTCGAAGGAGTAGTAGGTCCTGCCCCCGTGGGCGGTCCGCGCGGCGTACACCTGGCGGGTCGCGCCGTGTTCGACGTCGTGGTTGCCGGCCGTGTGGAAGAAGGGGGCGTCGAGCCGGGCGGTGAGGGCGTCGAACTCCTCCCATTGGGCCCGGGCGATGTCGGCGTCGGGGGTGTAGCCCTCGATCAGATCGCCCACGCACATGACGAAGTCGGGCTTGAGGCGGTTGACCTGCTCGACGGCGCGTGCCCAGGCGCCCGGCTCATGCCCGCCGGTGCGGTCGGACATGACGACAAAACGGAAGGCGTCGGGCGCGTTGACGTCGGCGCCTTTCCAGCCGGCGATGCCGGATAGATCGGCCGGGGCGGACAGGACGCCGGCGGGCTGCTGCCGGCATCCGATCAACCCGGTGGCGAGGACGAGAGCGACGATCCAGGGGTGTGTGGCGCGCATGGGTGCGATCTCCTTAGGTGCATTCCCGACGTGTCCGGTAACCGCCTGATGATACCGCAGGGGCACGCGGGCGTCACGCATCCGCCGAGGGCCACGTAGGCGTTGACGCGACGACGCTCAGGGCCAGAACGCCGCCACGGCCACGATCAGCCAGATGGCGGCGCCCAGGGCGATCTTGATGACGGTGCCCAGCAGCCTGCCGACCCCGGCGCCGATGCCGGCGCGTACGGAGTGGTCCATCTTCCTGCCCCGCCCCAGCTCGGCCGACCAGGCGCCCAGGCAGGCCCCGCCGCAGGCGCCGATCAGCGATCCGACGACCGGGATGGGGATGGCGAACGTGCCCACCACCCCGCCGACAAGCCCGCCGACCAGGGCCGCGGCCGATCCCCACCGCGACGAGCCGTACTTCCTCGCCCCGGCCGCGGCGGCGACGAACTCCAACACCTCCCCGACCACCGCCAGCACGACCATCGCCGCCAGGACGTACACGCTGAACATCTGCTCGCCCGCCCCCTTGGACGCGTCCCAACGCCACCACGCCACCAGCGACGTCGTGGCCACCATCAGCCAGTTGCCCGGCAGTTGAAAGAGATTCAATGCCAGGCAGGCCAGATTCACCACCACCAGCAATGTCGCCGCCAGGTAGGTCATTCCACGGGTTCCCATTCCCTCCCCGTCCCGCTGATCTTACGAAACCGACCACGGACTGTGCAACGATCGCGGACCAGTCAATTGCGGATTTCGGATTTCGGATTTCGGATTTGAGAAGAAGCAACAACAGCTCCTGTTGCGCCTGTGCCCGTTGCTTCTTCTGTTCAATCCGCCATCCGCCATCCGCGATCCGCAATTGACCGGGCCGGATTGGCCCCAACTCTTTCTGAAATGTAGACTTCCATCAGCGGAGGCTTCGAGCATGTCCGGGAATGTGCTTCAGGGAGTTTTGGCTGGAGGATTGCGCATCGGCCGGGCGCGGCGGCACGGGCCGCCGGGCGGTCGGACCTTGGAGCCGGCGCCATTTGCGGGCGCGGCGGTGCCCAAGGACCAGTGGCAGTGGGCCATAGGCCGCCGGCTGCTGACCCCGGCCGAGGAGGCGGCGCGGGCCCGGTACTTCCTGGGGCAGTTCGCCGCCGCGATGCGCCGGTTCGCCGGGCACCGGCGGCGAAGCCGCTCCCATCCCTCTGCGGCATAGGGTCTTGGAGCTTGGGCGCCCGGCTGGAAGAGGGAGGTTTTCGCTCATCGGGCCCCGGAATACTGCCGACGTTACATGCGATGACCCAGGTGGACCATATTGCCAATATGCCCAGCCTGCACAATACGGCCAAGCTGTCGACCGTGTCGGCGGCGGAGGTGCCGGACATCCTGGCCGAGGCCCTCAAGCGGCATGGCCCGATGGTGGTGACGGTCCGCTACAAGAACCGCTGGGTGGTTTTCGCGGTCCGGGTGGTGGGGATTCGAGCGGGGACGCTTTGGATGACGCTGCCCGGGGCGGTGGGATCGATCGCGCCGGAAGAGATGCTCCGCCGCCAGACGATCGGGATGAGCTTCCGCCTGGAAAACTTCCGGTACTTCTTCTGCGCCCGGGTGGCGCAGTTCCAGCCCTACACCGCGCGGGGCGGGCTGAAGGCGACGGCGGCGGGCGTCCGCTGCCCGAAGGAGATGCAGCGCCTCAGCCGCCGGATCCACCCGCGGGTGGACGTGCCGGGGGACTTGCAGGCGCGGGTGACGATCTGGCCGGGGGGGCGGCGGACGCGGTTCGACGAGAACGTCCCCGACCGGCCCGTGTGGTCGGGGCAGTTGACCAACCTGTCCACCGGGGGGTTCCAGGCGCGGACCGAGGGCAGCACGCTGGCGTTCTTCGAGCCCGGCGACCTGGTCGGCGCCCGCTTGGCCTTCGAGCCGGGGCAACGACCTATCGACATGGACGCGCAGTTCCGCTACGGCTCGACCGACGGGTCCATGTCGCTGCTGGGCTTCCAGTTCATCGGCCTGGATGAGCGAGACGACGGCGAGGAGATCCTGGAGGAACTCCGCCGGCGCGTCGAGCTCTACCTGCAGGGGTGACAGTCGCCACGGCCCAGGTCGGCGGAAACCTGTGCCGGCTTCGTTGACGCTCCCTCCGCCAGCCGCTAGCCTGGCGCCGGAATCGATTCCTCGGAGTCCGATCCATGGCGCGATCCGCCGACAGGCCCAACATCCTTCTGATCGTCACCGACCACCAGGCCTTCTTCGCCCACGACCGCCCGGGCGAGTTCGACTACAGGCCGCCGCGGTTCGAGCGGTTCTGCGCCGAGGGCGTCCGGTTCGACCGGGCGTACTGCGTCACGCCCCTGTGCACGCCGGCGCGGGCGAGCCTGATGACCGGGGTGTACCCCAGCACGCACGGGCTGATCCGCAACACCGACTACCACGTGATGCACGATTTCCGCCAGGGACAGCGGCTGTACAGCCACTACCTCTCCGAGACGGGCTACCGCAACGCCTACGTGGGCAAGTGGCACTGCGGGCGCGAACGTCTGCCGGCCGACTACGGCATCGAGGGGTGGTCGCTGCCGGATTACGGCAAGGTGTACATGTCGCAGGCGTATCGCGCCTACGCGGGCCGGGGCGGGTTGGGCGAGGCGCGGGCGCGGATCGAGCACGGCGTCAACCGCCCGGAGCTGGAGGGGACCGCGCCGCTGCTGCACCACGAATCGCCGTGGTACTTCATGAACGCCTCGGGCGTGCTCACCGGCCCGCCGGCGGCGCACGAGGAGCAGTTCGTCGCCCACCTGGCCTCCGAGAAGCTGCGGGAGCTGACGGCGCGTGATCAGCCCTGGTCGCTGGTGGCGAGCTTCTGGGGCCCGCACCAGCCGTTCTTTCCCACCGAGCCGTACGCCTCGATGGTCGATCCGACCTCGATCCCCGAGTACCCCACCTTCCGCGACGACCTCACCGGCAGGCCGCTGCGGCACGTGTTCCACCGCGACTTCAGCCACCCCGGCGCGAAGCGATGGCGCGACTGGTCCACCTGGCAGGAGATCCTCGCCCGGGCGTACGGGCAGGGATACCAACTGGACGCCGCCGTGGGGGAGATCCTTGACGCCCTGGACGCATCCGGGCAGGCGGACCGGACGCTGGTGGTCTGGGTCGCCGACCACGGCGACGCGGTGGCCAGCCACGGCGGGCTGTGGGACAAGGGATCGACCTTCACCGAGGAGGTCGCCCGGGTGCCGATGGCGATTCGCCTGCCCGGCCGGGCGGGCGCGGGGGCGCGGGTCGACGCACCCGTCAGCAACATGGACGTGACGGCCACGATGCTCGCCGCCGCCGGGTTGGACGTGCCGGCGACGATGCACAGCCGGTCGCTTCTGGGCCTGTGTCGCGGCGGCGAGGCCGACTGGCCGGAGCACATCATCTGCGAGCATCACGGACACGGCATCGTCCACCTGCCCCAGCGGATCGCGGTGACCCGGCGGCACAAGTATGTCGCGTGCCTGTACGACGGCGACGAGCTGTACGACCTCACCGAGGACCCCTACGAGCAACACAACCTGATCAACAGCCCCGCCCACGCGGACGTCCGGGCCGACCTGCGCCGCAGGATCGTCGAGCACCTCGCCGGCAGCGACGATCCCGAAGCCGCCCGGCTGGCGCATTCATTGAGGATGGGCTACTGAGTGGGCGGATCGTCAGTCTTCCTGGTCGCCGCCGGCGTCCTAAGACCGCCTCAAGCCTGTGGATATCGGCCCCCCCGGCGGGTACGATCAGGCCCCAGGCCCATTGAAGGGCGGCCATCTCAACGGAAAGGGAAACGGTGAAGAACACCGACGGAATCGTTCGCGTGGGCGGCGTGGGGACGGGCCGGATCTTCCAGTGGGCGCACCTGAGGACCTACCTCCACCTGCTGGGGAAGGCAAGGCTGATCGGCTTCCTCGACCTGTCGCCGGGCCGGGCGGCCGAGGCGATGGCCAAGTACCGCCAGATGCTCACCGAGCACGCCGAGGCCCACCCGGAATCGGCGGAGGCGATTCGCCGGAACCTCGACGAGCTGCGATGTTACGACTCGCTGGAGGCGATGCTGGAGCAGGTGGACGCGGTGGACGTGGCCACCCACGCCCGGGGCCGGATGGACGTGGCCGTCGCGGCCCTGGAAGCCGGCGTGCACTCGATGGTGGAAAAGCCCATGGCCCGGACGTGGATCGAGGCCGACCGGGCGGCGCGGGCGTTCGCCGAGCGGCCCGAGGTGTTCTGCCAGCTCAACGACGACAACGTCCACGAGGTCAAGTACCGCGTGCTGCACGACGTGCTGGCGCGGCGCGAGCTGGGCGGGCCGCAGTCGGTGACGATGATCCGCGGCTCGAAGCTCAGTTCCACCAGCGTGCTCCGCAGCCAGGCCAGCGGGCCCGACAACGGCGGGGGGTGCCTGATGGACTACGGCACGCACGGGCTGGCGGGGATCTGGTACGCCCTGGGCACCCGCCTGGTGCCGCGGAAGGTCGATGCCGTCCGCATCGCCGTCCTGCACCGCCACCGGGTGCTGGAGGAGCGCCCGTACGTGATGGAGGTCGACGACAACGCCCGCGTCAAAGTGCTCTTCGAGGACCCGGATACCGGCCGATGGGTGACGGTGTACATCGAGGCGTCCTGGTGCGGCGGGCACATCGGCCTGGACAAGGCCAAGGAAGGCGGGCAGGCGAAGGGGGTCCTCCGCGTGGTCTGCGACGACGGCGTGATCGAGGCGACCGACCCCGAGCAGATGCGCCTGCTGGGTTTCGACGGCGGCGAGACGATCCTGCCCATGCGGGTCTACCCCGGCGAGACGATGTCGTTCCTGGGCGAGTTCGAGGCCTTCTTCGACGCCATCCGCTCCGGCACGCCCCCGCGGTTCGACGTGCAGTTCGGGGCCGAGATCCTCGCGATCGTCGGGGCGGCCTACTACTCCGCCGTCGAGAACCGGGCGGTGACGATCGAGGAGTTCAAGGACTTCAGCAGGTCGTACGTGGACCGCTGCGGCGACGCCGACAAGGCGACGGAGGCGATCCTCGCGGATCTCCTCGCACCGTACCGGGCGACGTGATTCCCGGTGCCTTGTGCACAGGGCGTGGAAGATCAACCCCCGGTCACAAGGACCGGGGGCGAAATAGGAGATGGGACCATGAAGGTCAGCCTGTACACCATCACGCTCAACGGCGGCTACTACGACGGGCCGGCGGTGCCGCTGCTGGAGATCTTCCCCAAGGCCGCCGAGTGGGGCTACGACGGGGTCGAGATCGAGGCCAAGCGGCCCCACGGCTCGCCGCTGGATCTCGACGCCGCCGCCCGCAGGCGGATCCGCAAGGCGGCTGCCGACAGCGGCGTGGCGGTCTCCTGCATCGCCTCGTACAACGACTTCTCCAGCCCCATCGACGAACACCGCGAGAACGAGCTGCTGATGGTCCGCGAGCAGATCGCCCTGGCCGCCGACCTGGAAGCGCCCATCGTCCGCGTCTTCAGTGCCTGGTCGGGCGTGACCCGCCGCGACGGGCGGATCACCTACGACGTCGCCCGCCACCAGCTCGAAGACCGCTGGCCCGGCACGACGGCGCTGGAGAAGTGGCGCCACGTCCGGGACTGTCTGGCCGAGGCCGCCCGCATGGCCGAGGCCGCCGGGGTCACGCTGGCCCTGCAGAATCACAAGCCGATCATCAACCACTATCAGGACATGCTCGATTTCATCGCGGAGGTCAACTCGCCCGCCCTGAAGGCCTGCCTGGACGCCCCGCTGATGAGCGACCACTCCGAGGCCCACTACCGCGCCGC
>DASRZG010000623.1:0-2580 GCA_035686585.1 Phycisphaerae bacterium | reverse complement strand
TGCCGCGCCGTTCGACGTCGGTGAAGCTGCCCGTCACGACGCCGCGGAACACCACCCAGCCGCCGCCGTCGAGGGCGACGCCGCCGGGGGCGTTCAGCGTGCACCCGCCGGCGCCGTCCAGGGTCAGCGTGGAGGCCGTCTGGGCATAGAAGCCGATGCCCGCGTCGTCGGCCTCGGTGGCGACTCCCTGGTAGGTCAGGTCGGTGGCGCCTCCCACTGCCCCGCCCCACGAACGGTGGTTGTTCAGCGTCGCCAGGCCGCGGAAGATGTTCGACCCGTCATCGCCGAAGGTGCGGGCGGCGGCGTACACCCCGCTGCGGACCTCGTACAGGCCGAACCGCCCGTCCCCGCCGGCCAGGGCCGACACCTCCGCGTAGGACGGCAGCACGGAAACGGAAGTATCCAGGATCGCTCCCGGCGCCAGGGCGATGGTCCGGTCCGTCCCCGAGTACGTCAGGGCGGTCGACCCGCCGGAGACCATCAGCGCCCCGCCGGCGTTGACGTGGAACAGCCTCGTCTCCGCGGAGTTCAGGTCCAGCACGCCGTTGGCGTTGATGTTGACCTCGCTCGGCCCGTCCAGCGAGCCGGGGGCGTTGGTCCGCAGCCTTCCTCCAGACCGGACAAACTGCTGCGCGTGCTGGTTTTGTCCCCATTTGCTCCAGTAGCCGCTGTACTCGTGTCCTTCGCCCACGTTCACCGGGCCCGTGCCCAGTCCGCCGGCGGCGGAGACTCGAAGCTCGCTGCATCTGACGTCCACGCCGCCGCTGAAGGAGTTGTCGGCACTCTGCACGTCGACGCGCCGCGGACCGCTCTGGTCCACGATCATCTTGCCAACCGTCCCGGGGGCGTCGGCGAGGGTACCGGTGATCCTCAAGTCGTCGGCGCCCCACGCCCGGGCGGCCTGGATGACCACGTCGCCCCCCAGGTTGAGCTGGCCGGACAGGACGGAGTTGCTGTCATCGGCCGGGCGGACCCAGGAGCCGTCGCCGAGGTTAACGTCCAGGCCCACGGCACCATCCGGCATCAGCAGGCCGGCGTTGTTGATGTTGATCACCGGCTGGGCGCCCGGGGCGTAGTTGTCGGCGTTGCTGACCACGTGCAGCGTGGCCTTCTGCCCGCCCATGGACCTGCCGACGCCGGTGATATTCACCGTGCCCATTCCCAGGGCCGTGTCGGCGGTGACCCTCAGGATGCCGGAGTTGACGTCCATGCCCCCGCTGTGCGCGTTGGCGGGGTTGGATAAGACCAGCGCGTCGTTCGTGATGTAGGATCCGTTGATCGTCAGCTTCCCGGTCCCCTGCACCGTGCCGCTGATCCTCATCCCCTCGTCCCAGTTGCCCGAGCCGAGAATGGCGCTGTCTTCGTGGACCGTCAGGACGCCGGAGAGGCCCTGGCGGGGCGGGTTGCCGTTCCAGCCCGATCCGGTCAGCGTCCCGCCGTACAGGTCCACGTTCATGTCCAGCGGATTGCCGCTGCTCAGGGCCAGCGACAC
Source organism: Phycisphaerae bacterium (assembly GCA_035686585.1). Classification (GTDB taxonomy): domain Bacteria; phylum Planctomycetota; class Phycisphaerae; order SM23-33; family SM23-33; genus DASRZG01. The sequence goes on along the minus strand of DASRZG010000623.1, from coordinate 1,088 downwards.
CGTGCCGTTGGCGCGAACGTTGACGACCGGCCTGGTGGCGTAGGTCTGATCCGCCTGGAGGCGCAGCTGCCCGTCCATCACCTCGACGACGCCCGTACCGAGCGCCTGGTCGGCGTTGACACGAATCCTGGCGCCGCTGGTTATGTCCCAGCCGCCGCTGAACGTGTTGAGGGCGCCGCCGAGGTTCACGTTCTCGGTGGAGTTGCCGTAGTACGCGCCGCTGCCGGCGACGGTCAGCTTCCCCGCGCCGGTAATAGCGCCGCGCAGCGCGATCGTGACGTTTTTCCACGTCGCCAACGCGGTCGGGTTCAGCGTCGACGCGGCCGTAACGTCAATAGCGCTGTCGATCATCACGGTCACCGCAGTTGCCGGCGCGGCCAGGTCCAGGTACAGCGTCCCGCCGCCCAGGGTCAGCAGGTCCGGGGCGGCGGCGCTGACCAGGTCGGTGTCAAGGGTGATCACGTGGTCGTCCACCGTGACCGTGTCCCCCTGGACGGGGACCCCGGTCGGCGTCCATGTGGCCCCGACGGACCAGGGCCCGTCGGCGAAATCATCGTAGCTGCCCGCCCCGGCGACACCGGAAAATGACAGCGCACAGCTTACGCACAGCACGAATCCCGCGATTCTCATGGCCTTGCCTCCCTTCTGGCGTACTCGACTTCAGAGTTGCAGGTAAAAGAGCCCCTGGCAAACGAATACCAAGACCTCCCTTGCGTCCTCGGCTAATGGAAGTGCATCAGACCCCGATTATAAGGGGATTCGGCAAAGAGGCAAGGCAGACTTTCCCACGATTTGCGCGTCGGTGCGGCCCGGCGGTGCGGTCATGCGGGGCTCCGGGCGGGCAGGCGAATGACCTGCCCGGGCGAGGGGGTCAGGAATTCCGCCTGCACGTCTTGCAGGTGAGGCAGGGCGTCGGCGGGGTCGCATCCGCCAAAGCTGCCCGCCGGCACATCCAGCGTGCCGTAATGGTAAACGAGCATCAGGCTTGCGCCGCCGCTTCGCCCCAGCGAGGCGGACCCGGCGGGCCCCAGGTGCGTCCGGACGGCCGCCACGTCGAACATCAGCACGTCCACGTTGCGGACGTACCG
>DASRZG010000622.1:0-2610 GCA_035686585.1 Phycisphaerae bacterium | reverse complement strand
AGGGCCTGGCCCTGCCGAGGGGATGGGGGCTCAAGGTGCAGTTAGCCAAGGCCGACGGCGGCAACTGAACGGATCGGAGAGGAAGACCATGCGACACCTCGTCATCATCGCGTGCATCGCGTCGGTGGTGTCCGCCGCGGGGGCGGACGTCGTCACGGAACGGTGGGGGGAGAGCCCGGCCGCTCGCCACATGGGCAAGGCCACGTTCACCCCGGCCGACGGCGGGGGGGTGGTCGCCGTGTTCGACCTGTCGGCCCTGCCGAGGAATGCGAAGATCTATCGCGCCCGCCTGCTGGCGCACGTGCCGATCGACGGCTTCCCGCGGGACGAGCCGATCCTCGTCCAGGCCCTGACCGCCCCACACGAGCCCGGCAAGCCCCCGGCCGTCGAGGCCAAGGCCATGGAGCTGGTGCCGCCGCGGTTCGTGACCTTCGACGCCGGCGACGTGGTGCGGCGCTGGGTATCGAAGAAGCTGGCCAACCACGGCCTGCTGATCCGCGGCGGCCGGGTCGACCCGGGGCGGACGTTCCTGGAGATCACTTACGAGGGCAGGCTCTCCGACCCGCCGCCGGCCGTGACGGGGCTGAAGGCCTTCTGGCGCGCGGGGCAGGTCTTCCTGACTTGGCAGGAGGTCAACAGCAAGTTCGCCGGCAGGGACGAGGTGACCTGGGGCGAGTACAAGAAGGAGGTCGACCGCATCCGCGCCGGCAGGGGGCCGATCACGACCTACCGCATCTACCGGCACAGCCGCCCGATCACCGCCCGGACGCTGGCCGAGGCGGAGCTGCTCGACGAGGTGGGCCAGTACTCGTGCTTCGACGAACGGATGGTGCAGACCGAGTGGAAGGGCGAGCGGATCAAGAACGTCAAGGTGGACGACGCCCGCGTGCCCCGCACGGCCGTCGAGCCGATGACCGAGCTGCCCTGTGGCACGGGCGTCTGGGTGCGGACCACCGACAAGCCCGGCAGGCACTACTATGCCGTCATTGCCGCCGTCAACGGCGTCGAGAACACCACTCGGATCGACGACGGCTGCGCGACGGGACAGCCGCTGGACGAGAAGGTCGCCCCGACCGAGCCGATCTTGCTGCACGAGGTCGGGATGCAGTACCAGCGCGAGCGGGTGGTCTTCTGCTACATCTGGTGGGTGGACCCGCCGCTGAACCACCTGCCGGACTTCATCCACGTCGGCGTCAGCGCCGGCCCCCAGATGGGCAACCCGCCTGCCGTCACCGCCACGGCCGAGCAGGCCAAGGAGATCGAGCCGCTGGTCGATCGGCTCGGCGCCGAGGACGCGGCCGTGCGCCAGGCGGCGGAGGAGGCGCTGATCCGCATCGGCCCGCCCGCCGCCGCTGCCCTGGAGCAGGCGCAGCAAAAACCCCCGGCGGCCTGGGGAGTGGTGCCGAAGCTGCCGGCCGACGCCGGTGAGGCGGAAAAGGCCAAAGCCCAGGCCATCAAGGACCGCATCGACGACGCCCGCCGCGGCGCCGCCCGCACGCTGGTCAAGATCCGCGTCCGCTGCCGTGACCAGGCGGGGGAGGCCCCGCTGCTGGTCCACGGCTACTGGTGGTCGGGCGGGTGGAACAGCGTCCATCCCTGCCCCCAGCCGGACGGGGTGACGCTGGCGATCGACGACCACCCGTGGCAGGTCCGCGGCATCCACGACGGCAACGGCACGCTGAAGGCCTGGAGCCAGGGCAAGGTGCAGGAGTTCTACGTCCGCAAGATCAAGGCCCTGCTGCCGTGGGTCCGGGCCGGCTACCGCACCGACGTGGACCGCATCTACGCCTTCTCGGGCGGCTGGGCCTGGCATCACCCGGAGATCTTCGCCGCCACGTTCGAGGTGCTCAGCATGAACCCCAAGCGGAGCCCGGCCATGCCCGAGGTGCGCCGGTACTGGGGCGATCCGAAGACGCCCCCGCCGACCGAGTGGGGCATGAGCCCATATGAGTACTGGAACACCGGCGAGTGGGTCCGCACCCACCCCGCCGAAGAGCTGGCCTTCCTGTCCTACACGCCGTACCAGCACCTGGGCGACTTCGGCCGGATCGACAAGCCCGCCTTCTTCGCCGCCATGCGCGACACGAAGCACGCCTTCACCTGCACCTTCGACGAGGGCCGGGGGTGGTACGGCATGGCCAACCCCGACTGGGTCTTCGAGATCCGCCGGTCCGACAGCATCCCGGCCTTCACCGGCTGCACGCTGGACGACAACCCGGGCATCGGCCTGGGCTGGGACCCCGGCGGGAAGCTCAACTACTACCTGTGCGCCGAGCCGCGGACGCAGGTGGACACCCCCGAAAGGTGGGAGATGACGGTCTACCTTTTTGGTGGAGACCGGTACGGCCGCAACGCCGCGCCACTGGACAAATGCACCGTGAACGTCACGCCCCGGCGCTGCCGCCAATTCAAGGCCGCCCCGGGCGCCAAGTTCACCTGGACCAACCTCCAGTTCCCCCCGCCGGCCAGGAAGGGCAAGGACGACCCCGCCGCCCCGCCGCCGCCCGAGCCCAAGCCCATCCAGACCGGCACCGCCGTCGCCGACGGACACGGCCTGGTCACCGCCGAAGGCGTCCTCGTCACCAAGGACCGCAACCGCCTGATCATCGA
>DASRZG010000621.1:0-9322 GCA_035686585.1 Phycisphaerae bacterium | reverse complement strand
GAGGCACAATGTCCGGCAGCGACGCGCTCCCCTCCGGGTCGCGGCTAAACGAGTGCCGCTGTCTCGGGAATGGGGGGCACCCGACGGAATCCGGGCGGGGCTGGAGCGCATAGAAAGGCCCCGCCGGAAGGAGTGATCCGGCGGGGCTCAGGACAGGGGATGAAGGCTGATTCGGTTATCGGGTCCGGCGGCGGATGGCCCGGCGGATCGGAAGGGCCAGGCCGCCCAGGGCCAGGATCATCAGCGACGCCGGCTCGGGAACGGCCTGCCCGCCGCCGCCGCTGGCGGCGCCCCAGACGCCCGTGCCCAGGTAGGTCACCGCACAGGCGGAGGCCGTCTCCGGGTCCAGCTCCACCAGGTAGCTGTTGTCGTAGTTGCCGCGCCCGGCCGTGGTGCCGTACAGGGTCCCATCGACCATCGCCAGGCCGTAGAGGTTGTCGTACCCGGTGTCGCCAATGACGCTCACCCGGCCGAAGCGATTGCTGTCGGCGTCGAAGTTGACCTTGCCGAGCTTGCCGCCGGCCAGGGAGACGTACAGATCCGCCCCGTCGGCGCTGAAGGCCAGGTCGCCGGCGGCGCCCCAGTCCATGTCGGCCGAGGCGACGACTTCCCACTGCCGCCCGTGGCGGTCGAGCTGGAGCTTCTGGAGGCTCCCGTACGCCGACGCGACGTACAGGGCGCCCTGGTCGTCGAAGACGGCGGAGTTGACGGTACGGTCCATGCGGTTGGACTTTACCGTCTCCATCGACCAGGTCGCGCCGCTGCCGTCGCTGTCGGGGGTGATGCGGAACAGGTGGGCCGTGCCGTTCGCGCCGGCGTTGGACCACCCCACGCCGTACAGGCCGCCGTCGGCGTTGCAGGCGAGGTCGGTGGTGTACTTGCGGCCCTGGATCATGCCCAGGTCGCTCTGGGTGCCGGTGCCGGTGTCGTACGAAACCAGGTGCGAGAAGTTGCTTCCGGCGGATTCGGCGGTCAGATAGATGATCCCTGCGTTGGACGGGGCGGCCAGGGCAACCAGAAGTGCGGCGGACAGGGTCAGTGCGGTGACGGTCATACGCTCCATGGCGGTGCCTCCAATGGTTCGGGAGCCTCGTAATCGCTCGTGTACAGGGACCGTACGATTCGTTTACCGCCTGTGCCAATTGGTGGGGAAATAACGTCGGCAGGGATGCGGGGGATGTTGCGGTGTATGGCGGGGGCGCCCCGCCGATTTCCAATTTCCAATTTTCGATTTCCAATTGGAGGCGCCCGGGGGCGTGTGGACCCGCTGAGGAAGGAACTGGGCGGGCGCCTTCGGCACCCTCAGGCTCCGCGATCCGCTGAACGGCGCGCGGATCGCTCCGCTTGGGGGTGCCACCCAATGGGCAGTTGGAAATTGGAATTTGGAAATGGACTGCGTGCGACTTGACTGCGTTAGATGCCGAGTGCCTTCCCCAACGGGTCCCAGTCGGCGGGGATGCGGGCGAGGATCAGGAAGCCCATGTTGGCGGCGGTGACGATGTCGTAGGCGGCGGTGCCGCGGGGATAGCGCCAGAGCTTGAGCTTGTCGAGGGTGCGGGTGCTTTTTCGGGGGTCGAGGATGGGCGTCCGGCCGGCGGCTACCTTGCGGGTGTAATCGATGCGCGCCCAGACGGTCAGCAGGGGCAGCAGGGCCTGCTGGACGAGCAGGGCGGGGACGTTGCAGGCGAACACGGCGATGAGGATGGCGGCACAGCGCTCGCCGCGCTGCCAGTAGCCGACGGTGCAGAACTCGATGAGGTCCTCCGCCCGGGCGCGGGTGTAGGAGATCATCAGCCCGGCGAAGATCGCTACCATGGGCAGGAGGGTGAAGGAGAGGTTGCTTCGAACGGCGAAGTAGAAGGCGATGCCCAGGAAGACGGCGAAGTCGCTGAAGCGGTCGAGGGTGGAGTCGAGGAACGCGCCGAAGGTGGTGGCCTTGCCGCCGGCGCGGGCGGTGGCCCCGTCGAGCATGTCGCCGGCGCTGCACAGCAGCAGCAGGACCCCGCCTGCCAGCAGGTAGGCGTTGGGGGCGTACTGGTCCAGCGGGCGGGGGTCGAGCCTCCAGCCGGGCGGCGCGCCGGCGCCGGCGGCCAGGCAGCCGGCCGCCAGGGCGCTGAAACCCAACGCCGAGAGGGTCAGCATGTTCGGCGTCACGCCCGCCCGGAGGAGTCGGCGGGCGAGGGCGTCGCGGGTCCGGGCGACGGTGGAAGCGATGGCGATCCCGATCATGCGCACCAATCCATGCCTGTGCGCCGCCGGCGGCCCCGGCGGCGTCCGGGTCGGTGGGGGTCAGTCCGCCGGGGTGGACGCCCGGGCCGGATACGCGGGGCGATACGCCCCGTCGCCGCCCGGGGCGGAGGTGGCGGCGATGAACTCGTTCATCCGCTGGAGGGCCTCGACGTCTCCCATCTGCACCGGCGGGTGCTTCATGGTGAAGGCGGAGACCTCTTTGAGAGGTCCGGCCAGCCGCCGGTCGCGGGCCAGCTTGCAGCAGCGGATGGCGTCGATGGTCTCGCCGGCGGAGTTGGGGGAATCCTCCACGCTCAGCCTCAGTTCCACGTTCAGGGGCACCGCGCCGAAGCCGCGGCCTTCGATCCGGCAGAAGCAGACCTTGTTGTCCTTCTGCCAGGGCACGTAATCGGACGGGCCGATGTGGACCTGGTCGGGCGGCAGGGGCACGTCCAGTTGGCTCTGCACGGCGTCGGTCTTGGAGATTCGCTTGGAGCGGAGGCGGCGGCGGTTGAGCATGTTGAGAAAGTCGGTGTTTCCGCCCGTGTTGAGCTGGTAGGTGGCGTCGATCTTGGCCCCGCGGTCGCGGAAGAGCCTCGCCAGTACGCGGTGGACGATGGTGGCGCCGACCTGGGCCTTGACGTCGTCGCCGATGCAGGGGATGCCCGCGTCGGTAAACCGCAGCGCCCACCCGGGATCGGATACGATGAAGACGGGGATGCAGTTGATCAGGCTCACCCCCGCTGACAGGCAGCACTCGGCGTAGAACTCCGTCGCCTTCTGGGAGCCGACGGGCACGTAGTTCATGAGGACTTCCGAGTCGCTGCGCTGGAGCAGCTCGACGATCTGGGCGCCCGTGGCGGAGGGGGCGTCCGCGGTGACGAATCGCTGCCGTTCCGGGTAGTCGCTCATGTGGTCGGCCACGCCGTCCAGCACGTTGCCCATGGCGACAGTCACGCCGTCGCAGCGGAAGCGGTCGTAGAAGACCTTGGTGTTGTTGGGGAGGGCGAAGAGGGCCTCGTGCAGGGGCCTGCCCACCTTGCGGGCGTCGATGTCGATGGCGGCGACTACCTCGATGTCCCCGGCTCCATATCCGCCCAAGTCCTGGTGCAGCAGGCCGATGCCGGCCTGGGCCTCCTTGGTGGCGGCGTCCCGGTAGAAATGGATTCCCTGGACGAGAGACGAGGCGCAATTCCCAACGCCCGCTATGGCGACGCGAATTCTCTTCATGGCCGTCCTCTGTTCTCGTTGGCACCCCCCCGGCCGCTCAAAGATTTGGCCCGAAAGCGGCATGGGCCTGCCCGTCCGTCGGCCGGATCGGGGGATTACGGATATCCAAGATTCTAGGCCGGGGATGCATACCCGTCAAGAACTTATAACCTTTCCGGTTTTTCTCTCCCCCGCCGCCGGAGGGCGGATGTGCAGGAGGAACTCGGTGTTGCCGCCCTTGCCCTTCAGCGGGCTGGCGATTCGCCCGGCCGGCGGCATGCCCATCGCCTCTAACTCCTGGCAGACCTTCCGGGCGACGGACTCGGCCTGCTCGTCGAGCAGCGGGCCCTGCCGGGGCGCGGGGCGAGGGCCGCCCAGCTTGGCCGTCTCGTAATGGGGCTTGAGCAGGGAGACAATGTGCCCGCCCGGCCTGACCCACCGGGCGGCGGCGGGGACGATCAGCCGCTGCGGGGTGAAGGCGACGTCGATGGTCACCAGGTCCACCGGCTCGGGGGGCGCGGCGTACAGGGCGTTGGTCCGCTCCATCACCACCACCCGCGGGTCGGTCCGGAGCTTCCAGGCGAGCTCGCCGTAGCCGGTGTCGACGGCGTAGACGCGTCGCGCCCCGGCCGCCAGGAGGCAGTCGGTGAACCCCCCGACGTTGGCCCCGAAATCGGCGCAGACCCACCCGTCGGGCCTGAGGTGGAAGGCGTCCAGGGCCGCCCGCAGCTTCAGGCCGCCCCGGGAAACGTACGGATTGTCCTTCTCGTCCCGATCGACTTGACGTCCCCTTCCGTTGGGTGCCACAGGCTGCTTGCAGCCTGTGTTCGTCGGTTGGGCCAACGGGCACGGGCTGGCAAGGGAGCCCGTGGCACCCGCGCACGAAAAGCCGCCCGCGTCGGCGAGCGGCGGGTGAGGCCGGTGCGGGTTTCGCTAGCCTGCCTTGGCGGCGAGGCGCTTCGCCAGGCGCGACTTGCGGCGGGAGGCGGTCTTCTTGTGGATCGTGCCCTTGGCGGCGACCCGGTCGAGGCTGCGGTAGACGTTCCGGAGCTGGTCGGCGGCCTGGTCGGCCTGCCCGGAGGCCAGGGCCCGTTCGTACTGGCGCACGGTCTCCTTGACCTGCGACTTGCGCCGGCGGTTCCGCGCCCGGCGCTGCTCGTTCTGCCCGATGCGTTTCTTTGCTGACTTCGAATGCGCCACGAATCGCTCTCCTATGTGCGCCATCGGCTCCGCGGCCGGGCGCAGAACAACGAATTATACGTCCTGCGCGGGCCGGGGCAAGGATTTCCGCCCCGCCGGTGAGAATTACTGCTTGTCGTCCTCGGAGGTCTTTTTCCGGAGTTTCTCGATGCGGTCGCGGACGTCGAGGTAGTTGTAGTCGATCTGGGCGACGTGGGAGAGGTGCTCGAGGGCCTTGGCGATCTCGCCCGTCGCTTCCAGCGACGCGGCCAGGTGGTAATGGACCTCCTTGGCGCGGCCTTCGGTCAAGTCGTGTTCGAGGGCCCGCTCGTAGGTCTCGATCGCCTCGCCGTGCCAGCCCTTGCCGGCGAACGCCCTTCCCAGCAGGACCATCGCGGTGATCCGGCGCTTGGGGTCGCGCTGGGCCTGCTGGAGGGACCCGATCGCGTCGTCGATCCTCCCGGCCAGCAGTTGCCGCCGGCCCAGCTCGAATTTCACCGACAGGTCGGTGGGGTAGTTCTTGGCCCGTTCGGCGAACATCCTCAGCTCGAACGAAAGCAGCTTGCGGGCCAGGACGGCGGTTTCTTTCTTGTCGCCCCGGGTCCGGGCGTCGTGGACCCGCCGACGGACCTGTCGGACGCGGACGTCGTCCAGCCGGGACTTGAACCGGTACGATCCGCTGTCCTTATACGCCCGGGTGAGCACCTCGACGGCCTCGTTTTCGTAGCTTTCCTGCTCCACCTTCAACAGGGCCTCGACCAGCGCGTCGACCTTTCCGGCGACGGTGGGGGACTGCTCGTACTCGGCGCGGGCCTGATCGATCTCCCTCTGGATGTAGACCTGGTCGTGGACGAACTGGTCCTTCTTGGAGTGCTTGAGCTGGTCGTCGAGGTTGTCGATGCTCTTGGTGAACGACTCCTCGTACTTGCCCTTGTCCATCGCCGCCAGGGCCGCCAGCTTCCCGGCCATGTTCTCCAGCTCGGGGTCGTTCGGGTAGACCGCGCGGGCGGTGTCCACGGCGTCCAGGGCCTTGGCGTGCTCGCCGATCTCGCTCCAGGCGGTGGCGAGCATCTTGCACGTGTGCTTGTTGGGTTTCTTGGCGGCGCGGGTGGCCGCCAGGACCAGGTCGCCGATCCAGTTGATCAACTCGAGGCTGCCCACGCCCTGGGCGGCGCGGAACACCGCCACCATGTGGCTGATGTTGCCGGGGTCCTTGGCCAGGAGGAACTCGGCGTTGGCCAGCGATTCAACGGGCTCCTTGCCGGGCTTGTACTTCATCGCCTCGAACATCCCCGCCGGCTTGCCCCCCGCGGCCTTGCGCTTCAAGGACACCTCGCGCAGCGGCTTGTGCCCGCGTTCGATGTTCTCCGGCTCGCGGCGGATGCCGTCGACGTACATCTGGACGGCGAAGTCCCAGTTGCCGGTGGCGGCCACTTCCTCGGCGCGCTTGAAGAACGCCTTGCCCTTTCCCTCGCCGGAGTTGGGAGTGGTCTCTGGCTGACTCATCTACACACGGTCTCCATATCACGCGGGTTCGGAACGGGCCAGTTTACCTTCCCGCCAAGGCGCCTACAAGGCCCGCCCGTACCCCGGGACGGCAGGTCCCGACAACCTTATTCTAACAGATGGGCCCGCCTTATGGGACACCATGTAACGCGTTGGCCACCGCCAGAAAACCCTCCGGCGCCACCTGCTCGGGGCGCAGATCCGCGTCCACTCCCGCCGCCTCCAGCGCCGCCAGGAACGCCCCTCGCTCGTACGGGAACCCCCGGCTTCTCGCGGCCGCGGAGAGTTTCTTGCGGCGGTGCCCGAACGTCGCCGACAGCACCGTCTGGAGCGCGTCCGCGTCGGCCAGCGCCGCGGCGGCGTCCGGGTTGAAGTCCAGCCGCAGCATCCGCGAGAGGACCTTGGGCCTCGGCCAGAACGCGGTGGGCGGGATGTCCCGCCCCGGCGTCGCGCGGGCGAGCAGGGCGGCCAGGACGCCGGCCGGGCCGTAGTGACGCCCGCCGGCGTCGTAGGTGAGCCTGGCGGCCAGCTCGCGCTGGACCGTAAAGGTCAGCCGGTCGAACCGCACCGCCCCGGGCGCCCGCTCGCCTGCCGCGACGGTCCGCCAGGAGCTCAGCAGGCAGTTGGCGATCACCGGCACGGCCACGCTGTAAGGCAGGTTCGAGACCAGGTGCACCGGGCCGGGCCCGGCCAGCTCCGCCAGCACCGCCGGCGAGAGGGCGTGCTTGCCCGCCAGGACGTCGCCGGCCACCAGCGTCACGTTCTCCCGGCCGCCGAGCCGGTCCGCCAGGATCGGCGTCAGCCTCTGGTCCAGCTCCACCCCGACCACCCGGGCCGCGCGGTCGGCGAGCTCCTCGGTCAGCGAGCCGGTCGCCGAGCCGACCTCCAGGACCGTTTCCGTCCCCGTCAGGTCGGCAAGGTCCAGCAGCTTGCCCATTAGGTTCCGGTCGATCAGGAAGTTCTGCCCCAGCGCCCGGCTGGGGCCCGCGCCCAGCCCCGCCAGCAGGGCCTTGATTTCCGTCAACGTCTGCATGGCCTCAAACCCGGCGCATTCTACAAGCCCCGCCCGCCTGTGTGACCCTTCTATTTCGCCCCCGGCCCTCGTGGCCGGGGGCTAAGCCATCCGAACCCCGTGCCCGGATACCCCCAGGGAATAAGGGCCGTTTCCGGTGCCACCCTCAAGCGAAGCTTGGGGGTGCCGGAATTCGGAGGGTACCCAGGGATGGGGGGTGCCTCCCAAGGCAGCGCCGTGGGCTACCGAAGCGAAGATCCGCCGTGGCGGGCTGTACGCCCACACCGGAAGTCCCTCCCGCCCCCACCGCCGCCGATTGCCCATAATAGGTGACTGTCCCGAATTTCACGTCCTGAGCCTCAAGAAGATCCGGTGCAACTACGATCCGCCCAAGGACGACAAGCGGTCGGGCGACCTGCTGGAGCGGCTGTGGGAGGGCAGGGACAAGCTGCCCCTGTACGGCAAGGCCCTGCTGTCGATCGCCCTGGCGAACGTGGACAAGACCCCCGACCGGGCCGAGACGGTGCTGCGGAACATCCACCAGTACAAGGAGGAGAACGCCGAGACCGAGGTGGCCTGGTACCGCACGCCGCGGGCGGGCTGGTGGTACTGGTGGAACAGCGACATCGAGACCAACGCCTGGATCCTGCGGGCGATCACGCGCCTGGAGCCGAAGTCGGAGGTGGCCCCGAAGCTGGTCAAGTGGCTGCTGAACAACCGCCGCAACGGCTACTACTGGCGGAGCACGCGCGACACGACGCTGTGCGTGTCCGCCATCAGCGACTTCGTCGTCGTCAGCGGCGAGGGCAAACCGGACTACACGCTGACCATCGACTTCGACAACGGCAGCAGCGTCAAGAAGGTCCGGATCGACAAGGACAGCTTCTTCACCTTCGACAACCGGTTCGTCCTGTCCGGCGTCGCCGTCGGCGGCGGCAAGCACACGCTGAAGATCACCAAGGACGGTCCCGGCGCCCTGTACCTCAACACCTACCTGCGGTACTTCACCCTGGAAGAGGGCATCAAGGCGGCCGGTCACGAGCTGAAGGTGGACCGGAAGTACTTCAAGCTGGTGCAGATCCCCTACGAGGTCGAGGTCGAGGGCGCCGAGGGGCAGAAGCTCAAGGAGAAGCGCCTGCGGTACCAGCGGGTGCCCGTCAAGGATGGCGACCAGGTCACCAGCGGCGAGGTGGTCCAGGTGGAGCTGAAGGTCAGCTCGGACAACGACTACACCTACCTGTGCTTCGAGGACATGAAACCGGCCGGTTTCGAGCCCACGGAGGTCCGCAGCGGCGGGCAGGGGCAGGAAGGCTTCGCCAGCTACATGGAGCTGCGGGATGAGAAGGTGGTGTTCTTCGTCAACGCCGTCGGCCAGGGCGACCACCTGCTGCGCTACCGCCTCCGCGCCGAGGTCCCCGGTATCTTCCACGCCCTGCCGACCACGCTGTACGGCATGTACGTGCCCGAGCTGCGTGCCAACAGCGATGAGCAGATCATCAAGGTGACCGACTGAGGATCGCGGACGGGTTGCCCCGTCCCCACGCCCACGCACTGCGCTGCGTGGGAGCTCCCCGGTCGCGGAGACTCCCGGGGGTGTTTACAAAACGCGCGTTTGTAAACACCACCGATTCGCGCATAATCCCTTGACGTACAGGCGATTGTATGATTGTCGCCCCTGTTTCGGTGCTGACCTTGTAAACAGTAAAAGCTATAGATATTCTACCTGTTTTATCTTGATTTGCGGGCGGTTGGCAGGCGGGGATGGATCAGCGAGGGGGGCGCGACGGGGGAGGTCGGGTGCCACCGTCGCGTAGGTTTGTAGTGTGCCCGTAAGGGCATCAGGAGGGCCGCCTCACGGCGGCACTACGAACGACACGCCTGACGGCGTGACTACGAGCAAACACAGGGTTTCGGGGTAGGGGTTTCGGGGAGAGATGCCGAAACTCCTACTTCTTCTTCCGTGTCCTTGCCGCCGTTGCCCGCTTCTGCTTCCACTGCAAGCAAATAATAGGTGACTGTCCCGAATTCCGTCCCGAATTCCGAATTCTCGAATTCCGAATTCCCCGATCGACCGCTATGGCTTGGCGGGCGCGCGGGATGCCGGCTGGGAACTGGGCTTGCGGTCAGCTTCGGACTTCTCTTGGGTTGCTTCACGTTTGGCCCTGATCGCGTCGCGTTTGGCCTTTC
>DASRZG010000620.1:0-2672 GCA_035686585.1 Phycisphaerae bacterium | reverse complement strand
ATCCCACCCTCGTTGCGCCACAGCCCGGACAAACGCCCCAACACAGAGCCGGTCTCGTGTTGGGGCGCTTCTCTCAACGGAGAGGGTGGGATTCGAACCCACGAAACCCGAAGGTTTACTGGTTTTCGGGACCAGCCCGATCGGCCACTCTGGCACCTCTCCAGGGCCGCCTCCCGGCTCGTGGCCGGGCGAAGGATGCGTCATTATACGAACTGCATCGGCCATGTCCACCGCCGGCTTTGGCCCGGGGTGCCACGGGCTGCTCGCAGCCCGTGCGGACAGGGGCAGGGGGTCAGAGCCCGGAGGGGTTCCAGGAAGCTCGGGTTCCCCGGCCCGCCGTCGGACTTGCACGGGCCCGGGCAGGCACTATCATGGCGGTGCAGGCCGAAGGAGCATGGCATGTCCGACCTCGTCCGGTTCACCGTTTCGACAGAGAAGTCCCTGTTCGACAAGCTCGATCGGCTGGTCGCCGACAGCGAATACAGCAGCCGCTCGGAGTTCATCCGCGACCTGATCCGGCGCGAGCTGGTGGATCAGCAGTGGCGGACGGCCGAGGTCCTGCTCGGGACGATCTCCCTGCTGTACGACCACCACGCCGCGGGCCTGAGCGAGCGCCTGACCCACGAGCAGCATCACTCCGCCTGCACCGTCCTGGCCACCACCCACGTCCACCTCGACGAGCACCTCTGCGCCGAGATGATCATGGTCCGAGGCCCCGGCAAGGAGATCAAGTCCCTCACCGACCGCCTCCGCCGCGAAAAGGGCGTCCTCCACGCCCAGCTCGCCACCGGCAGCACGGGCAGGGGACTGCGATAGGGCAGGGGCGGGACACGCTTCTCCCGTTTAGCCGCGACCCGCAGGGGAGCGCGTCCTTCCCATACCCTGTGCCCCGGGCATTCCCCATACCTGACACCTTCTGCATCCCCAAGCAAACATCGGACCCGTGGGTGCCACGGCTGCGTCGTCCGCCGCCGTGCCGAGAGTGCCGCCGCGCGGAACGGAGTCGATTCGACGAACCCGCTTTCCTGGCGGAACGGTCGACCAGAAATGCCGATGCTCGGACACCACATTGGCACGGGTGCAGACATCGCCCCCGTGGCACCCGGTCCCCAGGGACATTCGCTCGCCGCTACTTTGGCAGGGTGATCTCCACGTTGTCGAAAACGTGCCAGCCTTCCGCGTACAGCCCGGCCGAGCCGGCGGGGATGTCGCCGTCGGCGACGGGCGCGGCGAAGATCTCCTTGCCGTTGACCCACGCGCGGATCGTCCTGCCGGCGGCCTGGAGCTTCATCCGGTCCATCTTCCACCGGGTGATGCCCATCTCCTCGGCCCGGACGTCGTTGGTCTCGTGCCAGCCGGGGCACATCGGGTTGGTCTTGTAGTCGAACGCCGCCAGCGGCGCGATCCTGTCCGTCTCAGCCAGGACGGTTTCCTTGCCGCCGAGGCGCTTGATCAGCCGGGCGGCGCTGCCGTCGTCGCGGCGCTCGATCTCCAGGCGGTAATGGTCCTCGCCGTCGCGCCCACGAGCGACCAGCCCGTGCACCAGCTTGCGGCCCTTTCCGATCTCGACCTGCCCGTCGCGGGGGGCGCTCAGGAAGACGTCCGCCTGCACGGCCTGGTCCGTCCACGGGCCGCCGTGATCGTACAGCAGGGCGGTCCGGGCCGAGGGGCTGTGCTGGAGGAGCGAGTTCAGCCAGGTATGCCCCGCCGGCGGCGGTGTCCACTTTCCGCCCTCCCGGCCGCCTGGCAGGTCGAAGCTCGCCCACCCGCGGATGGCGCCGTTGCCCTGGTTGAAGTCGCACACGAGGGCCTCGCCGACCGTGATCGGCGCCGTCTCGGTCACTCCGGCCGCCTTGGCGGTGACGATCGCCTCGCCGGGGGCCTCGCCGACGAACACGCCGTCGTCGCCGATCTCACCGGCCGACGCGCTCCAGGAAACCTTCGCGTCCATCGGCTTGCCCAGGGCGTTGAGCACGGTCGCCTTGAACTGGATGGGCATGCCGGCCGGGGCGGTAATCCGCCGCGGTGAGACGGCGATTTCCTCGGCCGTCTTCTCCGCGGCCGCCGGATCGACCCGCTTGAGCGTCAGGTCCGCCAGGTGCAGGACCTTGTTCCTCAGGGCCGGCAGCGCGGGCGAGGCGTAGTAGTCGCCGATGGTGTTCAGGCGGAGGCGGAGCTTCCCGGCCGGCAGATCGGCATACCAGCGATACGGGGCGTAGCCGGTCGTATCGACGAACTGCTTCTCCAGCGTCCGCCCGTACTTGCCGCCGACGCCGAGGGTCATCAGCGGCCAGCATCCGCCGAATTCGCCCTTGGCCCGGACGGACAGGACGTACGGGCCGGGCTTCCTGACGACCACGACCGTGTCGTAGCTGCTGCTGAACGACCCGCCCTTGAAGCTGATGCTGCCGTCGGCGTTGCCGCCGCCGACGTAGCCGAACTCGGCGATCGTGAACGTGGCCTCGCCGTCCACCGGGGGAAACAGCACCGGGTCGCCGCACGCCTTGGCGTACTCGGCGTAGGTGAGCTCGCCGACCTTCCTGTCCTTCTCCACCGCCGCCGGCGAGCCGGCCTTGGTGACGGTCAGGCGGTTGCCCGTCGGATCGCGGTCGACGAAGACGCCCGGGATCGTGATCAGCCCGCGATCGTCCACGACGGCCGTGCCGGACTGG
>DASRZG010000619.1:0-2945 GCA_035686585.1 Phycisphaerae bacterium | reverse complement strand
CGAACCGCCCCCACGGCTCCTCGTGCGGGTGGAACCGCTGCATGAACCGGGCATAGCAATACACGCACCCGTGCCCGCAGCCGGTGTAGCAGTTGAACGAGTAGTCCGAGATCCCCCCGCGGTTCAGCAGGCTCTTGCACGTCACCTCGCGGATGGTGACGCCCTTGATGACCGGCGGCCGGCCGCTCGGGCCGGGACCGGCCTCCTCAAACAGCGTTCGTTGCGCTCGTTTCGTCACGGCTGGCTTCCAGGCAGCGGGCGACAGTCGGCTCCGCAGGCATTATACTCCCGCCGGCCCGTTGCCAGAGCCCGCTTGACTGATGCCCCCCGTTGCGCTTTAATGGGGCGTATCCAACGGGGCGTAGTTCAGCCCCAAAGGGATCTTCGACTTGGTAGAGCGTCCCGCCGGGAAGGCCGCTGATCCCAGCCGGGCGGCCGCAAGACAACCGAAGAATCACGGGGCGTAGCTCAGCTTGGCTAGAGCGTCCCGTCGGGAAGGCCGCTGGTTCGCTGCGGCCTGGGCTGGAGACAACCGAAGACCGCGCACGGGGCGTAGCTCAGCTTGGCTAGAGCGCCTGCTTTGGGAGCAGGAAGTCGCTGGTTCAAATCCAGTCGCCCCGACTCTTGCCGGAAGAACGCCTTTCGCAAACAAGCGGAAGGCTTTCTTCTTGCGCAGCAACCGGTTATGATCATTGTTCGTGGATGAACAGTTCAGACATTCGGGGAAGACGACTGGATTGCCCGCCGGCCTTTCCTACGTGGCGGACACTCGATGCATCGCGGGGGGTCTTGCGCAGCAGCACCAGCGAGGGTTCCGCAAGACCCGGCCCCGCCGCGGCGCAAAACAATCCAGTGGGCCCAATTGAGAGAGGCCCACTGGGTAGGGCAGGCCTTTTCAAGAAGGGATGGAGACGCTGCCAGACGCGCGGCCATCGGTCTTGACGCCGGGGGGGGCGGGGCGGTTTACTGGGGCAGGTCCGAATCGGCACATGACAAGGAGGTCCGGAGATGTCAGGCTGGAAGCGGAAGATGGCAAGGAAGCAGATGAAGTCGGGCCGGGGGTCGCTGAGGCGGATGTCGCGAGAGCACCAGGACATCCTCCAGAACATCGAGTTTGCGTTCATCTCGACATGGAGGCGTCGCGGCGACGTGGACGACAGGGCCTGCCACGCGGCGATCGAGTGCCTGCTGTCGGGCACGGAGGCCCCCGGCGGGACGGCGGCGGTGCTGTTGGAGCAACTGCTTGCGGTCCGGGAAATGCGGACGGACGTTCCGGAGCACCTGTGGCGGGACGGCCTGCGCGTGGTGGCCGATTCCATCCGCACCCACTCCCAATGCCGCCCCGGCGAGGTCGGGTACCTGAGCTTCGTCGGCCAGTACGTCCCCGCCTGATCCGCCACCCGGTCCGCGAGCGGAATCGCCAGGCCAAGGAGGCCTTACCGCGGAGCTTCTGTCCGGTATCCTGCGGCCGGGTGACAGGGCGCTCGTCGATGAGACGGTGCGGCGAATCAAGGCCGATCTGGGCGGGCCATGAGACCACGCCTCGCCCAAGGTTCCGTGGGCGGGCGGGGCCAGGTGAAAAACCGTGGATGAGTTGGCGCGACACAATCGGCAACGTTGGAATGACCTGGCGGCGGCGGGGGTGATGTACTCCCGGCCGTGGCTGGACCTGGACGAGTCGAAGGCAAGACAGCGGGTCGATCCGCTGGGGCTGCTGGGGGACGTGACCGGCCGGCCGGTGCTGTGCCTGGCTGCCGGCGGCGGGCAGCAGTCGGCGGCGTTCGGGGTGCTGGGGGCGGACGTGACGGTCTTCGATCTGTCCGATGAGATGCTGGCCCGAGATTGCATGGCCGCCGCGCACTATGGCCTGGACATCGCCACCATCCAGGGCGACGTGCGGGATATGTCGGCCTTGGCGGCCGATGGTTTCGACCTTGTCTGGCAAGGCCATTCCCTGTCCTTCATCCCGGACATCGAGGCGTTGTATGACGGGGTGGTGCGAGTGCTCCGGCCGGGCGGGATGTACCACCTGTCGGCGTGGAACCCGCTGGCCCAGGGCGCCGACGAGCGTTGGACGGGGGAGGGCTACCTCCTGCGTGAGGGCTACGTCGAGGGGGCCGAGGCCCCATGCGGCGACGGCTACTGGGACATCACCGACGCCGACGGCAATGCCAGGCGGGTCGCGGGGCCCCGGGAGTTCCGCCACACGCTGACCGCGATGATGAGCGGCCTGATCGGCAGGGGGCTCGTGCTGCTGGACGTGCACGAAGAGCCCCCCGGCCGCTCGGACGCCGAACCGGGTTCCTGGGACCACTTCTGCTCGGTGGCGCCGCCCTGGCTGGTCATCTGGTCGCGACTGCGGCCTGACCTGATCGCAAAGGCCGGAATGCCCCGCGTGGAACGTGGGGGCGGATGACGAGGTTCAATGGGCGGGAACGATCGCGCTCCCCTCTGTCGCGGCTACTGAGTCCTGCAACAGCCCGCAAGGGCGACATATGCCAGCCCACCGCGGAAGCGGTGGGTAAGGTCGCAACCATTGGAAAGACCCAGCCCCGTCAGGGGCGACACATGAGGGGACACGGCGATGTGCCGCCCCTGACGGGGCTGGGGTTTCCTGACGACCGCCCTTTCTCCCACCGCTGCCGCGGTGGGCTAGCATATGCCGCCCTCCGGGCTCGCCTCGTCGATATTCGGAGCCCGCATGACTTTTGCCGGACTCAGTAAACGAGTGCCGCCAAACAAAGCGGGCGGACGCGAAGGTCCGCCCGCTTGGGACTGTCGCCAAGGAGGTCCCCGGGGCGCTATCGCCGTCCGCGGCGGATCAGGGCCAGGTTGCCCAGAGCCGGCAGGCCTGTCGTGGCCGGCTCGGTCAGGAAGGAGTCGGGCACGAGGACGTGATTGTGCATGCTCCCGTCAAAGCCGTTGCCGTTGGACTGTGGCCGACA
>DASRZG010000618.1:0-7259 GCA_035686585.1 Phycisphaerae bacterium | reverse complement strand
CCACCGAATGACCAAGGAGTAACCCATGGCAGCGAAACAGATGCTTTTCGACGTGGACGCCCGTGCGACCGTGCTGGAAGGGGCGGCCGCCCTGGCGGCGGCGGTCAAGGTCACTCTCGGACCGACCGGCAGGAACGTGCTGCTCCAGAAATCCTTCGGCGGTCCGAAGGTGACCAAGGACGGGGTGACGGTCAGCAAGGAGATCGAGCTGACCAACCCGTTCGAGAACATGGGTGCCAAGCTGCTCAACCAGGTCGCCAGCAAGACCTCCGACGTGGCCGGCGACGGCACGACCACCGCGGTGGTGCTGGCCGAGGCGATCATGCGCGAGGGCCTCAAGAACGTCACCGCCGGCGCCAATCCGATGGCGCTGAAGCGGGGCATCGACGTCGCGGTGGCCGCGGCGGTCAAGGCGATCGCCGACCAGTCGAAGAAGGTCTCCGGCTCCGACGACCTGCGCAAGGTCGCCACCGTCTCGGCCAACTGGGACGAGGGCATCGGCGCGATGATCGCCGAGGCGATCGGGAAGGTCGGCTCGGAGGGCGTGATTACCGTCGAGGAAGGCAAGGGCATCGAGACCGAGTTGGAAGTCGTCGAGGGCATGCAGTTCGACAAGGGCTACATCAGCGCCTACTTCATGACCAACCCCAGCACCCTCGAGGCCGTGCTGGAGGACCCGCTGATCCTGATCCACGAGAAGAAGATCTCCTCCGTCCGCGACATGGTGCCGCTGCTGGAGAAGATCGCCCATGCCTCCAAGCCGCTGCTGATCATCGCCGAGGACGTCGAGGGCGAGGCCCTGGCGGCGCTGGTGATCAACCGCCTCCGCGGCATCCTGAACGTCTGCGCGGTCAAGGCGCCGGCGTTCGGGGACCGGCGCAAGGCCATCCTGGGCGACATCGCCACCGTCACCGGCGGGCAGGTCGTCAGCGAGGACATGGGCATCAAGCTCGAAAACGTCGAGCTGGCCTCCCTGGGCACCGCCCGGCGCGTGGTGGTCACCAAGGACAACACCACGCTGATTGAGGGCGCCGGCAAGAAGGCCGACATCAACGCCCGCATCCAGACCCTCCGCAAGCAGATCGACAAGACCACCAGCGACTACGACCGCGAGAAGCTCCAGGAACGCCTGGCCAAGCTGACCGGCGGCGTGGCCGTGATCAAGGCCGGGGCCGCCACCGAGACGGAGATGAAGGAACGGAAGGACCTCATCGAGGACGCCATGCACGCCACCCGCGCCGCCAACGAGGAAGGCGTCGTCCCCGGCGGCGGGGTCGTCCTGCTGCACGCCCTCGATGCCGTCACCGCCGCCAGGGCCAAGGTCACCGGCGACGAGAAGATCGGCGTGGACATCGTCGCCAAGGCCTTGCGGGCCCCGACGATGCAGATCGTCCAAAACGCCGGCGGCGAGGGCGCCGTGGTCGTCGAGGACATCCTCGAACGCACCCGCGCCGGCGAGAAGAACGTCGGCTACGACGCCGCCAAGGACGCGTACGTGGACATGATCGCCGCCGGCATCATCGACCCGGCCAAGGTCGCCCGCACCGCCCTCCAGAACGCCGCCTCCATGGCCGCCCTGCTGCTGACCACCAACGTCATGATCACCGAGTACGACGAGAAGGAAGAAGAGGCCGAGAAAACCCACGGAGCGGTACGGTAAGCTGGTTGCGGATGGAAGTCTGCGGACGGATGAACACCCCTCGGGGGCGCTCCGGGACCCGGGGCGCCCCCGATCGTTCGCGGGCGAATCCGCCAGGACCGAACATGTCCGCCAAGCGCGATTATTACGAAGTCCTGAACGTCGAGCGAAGCGCCGGCGCCGCGGACATCAAGCGTGCCTACCGCAAACTCGCCCTGAAGTACCACCCCGATAACTACAAGGGCGACAAGGCCGAGGCGGAGACAAGGTTTAAGGAGCTTTCCGAGGCCTACGAAGTCCTCTCCGACCCGGAGAAGCGCCAGCTCTATGACCAGTTCGGGCACCGGGGCCTCCGCGGGGCGGGCGTGCACGACTACTCGACCATGGGGTTCGGCGACATCTTCAGCATGTTCGCCGACATCTTCGGCGACTCGGGCGGCCCGTTCGGAATGGGCGGGCGCACCCGCAGAGGCTACGACCTGGAGACCGAGGTGGAGCTGACCCTCCAGGAGGTCGCCGCCGGCGCCCAGAAATCCCTGGAGTTCGTGCGGCAGGACTTCTGCGACACCTGCTCCGGCTCCGGCGCCAAGCCGGGCACCTCGCCCAAGCGGTGCATGACCTGCGGCGGATACGGCAAGGTCGAGACCTCCGGCGGCGGGTTCTTCCGGATCGTCCGGACCTGCCCCGACTGCCAGGGCAAGGGACGGATCGTCTCCGCCCCCTGCCCCGACTGCCACGGCTCGGGCCGGACCCGGAAAAAGCGTATCCTCGAGCTCCACACCCCCCCCGGCGTGGAGGACGGGCAGATTCTGCGCTACCGCGGGGAGGGCGAGCCGGGAGAGCAGGGCCAGCTCCGCGGCGACCTGCGCTGCTACGTCCGCGTCCGCCCGCACCCGCTGCTGACCCGCTCGGGCCCTAACGTGATCTGCCAGGTGCCGATCACCTACACCCAGGCCGCACTCGGCGGGACGCTGGAGGCGCCCTCCCTCAACGGCAGGATCGAAGTGGCCGTCCCCGCCGGCACCCAGCACGGGGACGTGATCACCCTCCGCGGCAAGGGCCTGCCCGACCAGCGGACCGGCAGGACCGGAGACCAGCTCGTCCAGGTCCTGATCGAGGTCCCGCGGAGACTCTCCGAGAAACAGGAAACGCTGCTGCGGGAGCTGGCCGAGACCGAGGACATGGAGGTCCTGCCCGCCAGGAAAGGCTTCTTCGATAAGCTCAAGGAATACTTCGGCTGCCTGTGAGGCCCCCCACCGGCGGCCGTACCAGATAGCGGGAACCGACAGAGATGGCCAAGCGTAGAGACGATGAATGCGAAGGACCGGAAGGGTTCACGGGCCGGGACGAGGCGGCGGAGCCGTCCGCCCGCGAGGGCGACGTGCCGGAGGAGGCCCCAATCCCCGCGGCCCCGGAGGACATCGCGGCCCTGAAGTCCGAGCGCGACGACCTGCTGAGCCGGCTTCAGCGTGTCTCCGCCGACTACCTCAACTACCAGCAGCGGGCCCGGCGCGACCTGGAGGCGGCCACGGACTACGCCAACGCCGACCTGATCCGCGACATCCTGGCCGTGCTGGACGACATGGAGCGGGCCCTGGAGGCCGGGGCGACCAACCACGCCCCCGACGACCCCTTGCTGGCGGGCATGAGGCTGGTGTACGATAAGGCCCTGGAGGTCCTGGCTCGTTACGGGCTGCGGCCCATCGAGGCCGTGGGACAACCCTTCGACCCCACCCGCCACGAGGCCCTGATGCAGCAGCCTTCCGACCAGCACGAGGGCGAGATCGTCCTGTCGGAGCTCCAGCGCGGCTACCAGTTGAAGGGCAGGGTCCTCCGGCCCGCGCGGGTGATCGTTTCGGCCCCGCCGGCCGGGGCGCCGGAACCGGGCGGGAAGTAGCCCGAGCCGGAAGAAGAGAGTGAGTGACAATGCCCACTTACGACTACGTCTGTGACGCCTGCGGGCACGAGTTCGAACAGTTCCAGTCCATCACCGCCGCCGTCCTTCGGAAGTGCCCCCAGTGCAGCAAGCGCAAGCTCCGCCGCCTCATCGGCGCCGGTGCGGGGGTGATCTTCAAGGGCAACGGCTTCTACCAGACCGACTACCGCAGCGATTCCTACCGCCAGTCGGCCGAGAAGGACAAGCCGCCTTCTTCCACCGGCAGCGACAAGTCCGACAAGCCCGCCAAGTCCGAGACCAAGTCTGAAACCAAGTCCGAATCCAAGCCCGCCTCCGACTGACTTTGGGCCGTCAGACACGTCGGCAGTTGCCGGAGCCGCGCGGGGCCTGAAGCAATCCATCCAGTACGTCCGATCACTTCTGGATACATGACAGGGCCGGAAGGAGCCGTCATGACAGCCGCCGCATTGTTCGGACATCCCGAAGCCGTCGATCGCGTCTACGCCGAGGGCCGGCGCGAGCGTCTGGCCGACCTCACGGCCCTGTTCGACCAGGTCGTGCACGCGGCGAACCTCGACGAGCACCTGCCCTCACTGGCCGACGTGGAGGTCATCTTCGCCACCTGGGGCCAGCCGAAACTGTCGGCCGGACACCTGGAGGCCATGCCGAATCTGAAGGCCCTGTTCTACGCGGCCGGGTCGGTGCATGGGTTCGCCGCCCCCTTGCTGGATCGCGGCGCGATGGTGGTCAGCGCCTGGAAGGTGAACGGGCGGAGAGTGGCCGAGTTCACCCTGGCCCAGATCCTCCTGGCCGCCAAGGGCTACTTCCGAAACCGCTGCCGCTACCACGCCGGCCGGGGCGATCGCGCGGGGGCGTTCCACTGCCCGGGCCTGTTCGAGTTCCCCGTGTCCATCCTGGGGGCCGGCGCCATCGGGCGGCAGCTGATCTCATTGCTGAAGCCGTTCTCGGTTCGAGTGATGGTGTTCGACCCCTTTCTCCGCGACGATGAGGCCCGGGAATTGGGGGTCGAAAGGGTCTCGCTGGCAGAGGCCTTCGAGCGGGGCATGGTGGTCAGCAACCACGTCGCCAACAACCCCGCCACCCGCGGGATGATCGGACGGGAACTGCTCGAGCGCCTGCCGGCCGGCGCCACCTTCATCAACACCGGGCGCGGCGCGACGGTGGTCGAGGACGACCTGGTGGCGGCCCTTCGCCGCCGGTCCGACCTGACCGCCCTGCTGGACGTGACCGATCCGGAGCCCCCGCCGCCCGATTCGCCGCTGTTCGATCTGCCCAACGCCCACCTCACCACCCACATCGCCGGCTCCATAGGCCGCGAGGTGATCCGGATGGCGGACTACGTCATCGACCAATACCTCAACTGGCGCCACGGCCGCCAGATCGATGGCCGCGTGACCGCGGAGATGCTGGCGACGATGGCCTGAGCCGGCCCATGGCCGCCCCCGCCCCCGCCCGTTCGGAAGCCATGTTCAGCGCTTGAACACGAACAGCTTCCCGTAGACGTCGGCGAAGTAGGCATACCCGGCCTTGGCGTCCAGGGTCATGTCGTAGATGCACGGGCCGCGGCGCTCCGGGCCGTTGGTCTGGGGGAAGGAGGCCAGCGGCGTCAGCCGGCCGGTGGCCGGGTCGCGCCGGGCGTGGACGGCCGGGCCGTTCAGGTGGCCCATGTAGGCATACCGGCCGTCGGGGCTGAACGCGATGGAGAAGCCCTTGAGGGCAGCCGGCCACTTGAGCTTCTCGACGAACGTCAGCTCTCCGCTGTCGCCGTCGCGCCGGAACAGGCCGATGACATTCCCCTGGCTGTTGCCGTATGCCCACAGGTTGACATACACGAACTTCCCGTCGGGCGAGATGGCCAGGCCGGGCCAACTGAAGGTCTGGTTCCACGCCTTGCTGTCCGGAGGGCCGGGCTTCGGGGCGACAACGGCCAGGTCCACGGCCTTGACGTGCTTGAGCGACCCGTCCTCGCCCCGCTGGAGGATCGCCAGCTTGTGGTCGTCGCCGGAGATCGTGTACACGTGCCTGCCGTCCGGCGATACCCGCAGCGAGGTATCTCCCAGCAGCTTGGCGGCAAAGCCGATGCCCTCGCCGGCGACCTGCCCGCCGACGCTGGGCCGGCCGGAGGCGTCGAGCTGGAACCAGACGACCTTCGAGCCGCCCGCGCGGTTGGCGGCGAGCAGATAGAGCTGCTTGCCGTCGGGCGAGACGACCAGGGGCTCATAGCTGACGCTGGGGAAGGCCGTAACCTTCGCGTCGAGCAGCCCTTTCTCGGTCGGTCGGCCGGTCTCGGGATCGACCTGGTACCAGACCACGTGAACGGGCCGGCCGGCCCGGCCCGGACCGAGCCGGACCATGTACAGACGCTCGCCGACGAAGACCATGCCGGACTGGGAGACGCCCTTATCGAGCTTCATCTCCATCGAGCCGGCCTCCACGAGCAGGCCGTCGTCCCCGCGTCGATACCACAACAACTTGCCGTGGGCCTGGGGGTGGAGGTAGACGAACCGGCCATGGACGCGAACGCTCCGCAGGCCGGCGTTCTGCGCAGCTTCGGGCTTCTCGATCGTGATCGTCTGGACGAGAGACATCGCCCCGTCCGTCGGCGGATCGGCCGCAAGGGCGGCGGCTGCCATCAGGGCCGGCACGGCCATCGAGACAAGCAGTATTGCGGGTCGCTTCATTGGGTTCGCTCCGACATCGTGGCCATCGTGGAACGCGGTCTGTGCTCTTACGAGTAACCCGGCCCAGGCCACGTCGGGCCGCGCGCAAGTGAGCTGCCTCCCCTGCCGGCCTATCGCATGGTTACCCGCGAAAGACGCGTGTAACCATGGCACCCATCTCCTGTGTTTCTTCTTCGTTGGCGATGTTCGCGGCTCATCCTGCCGGACCAACCCTACCCCGCCGCGGGGCGCGTTCGGGGCTGGGGTTTCTTCCCGACGTTGGCGATCGGGTACATGGGGGCGTGGTCGGTGGTCTTGTCCCAGTCGGCGATCTCGCCCTTGAGCCGGGCGAGGACGTCGGCGTAGGCCGGGTCGCCGGCGCGGTTGGTGGTCTCCCAGGGGTCCAACGCCAGGTCGAACAGCTCCTCCAGCGGCTTGCCCGCGCGGAGGTTGGGGTTGTGGATGTACTTGTGTTTGTGGGTGCGGGCCATCACGCACCGGCCGTGGTGCTTGCCCGGGTATCCGATCTCGGAAAAGACGGTCCGCCGCCACGGGGCCTTCTCGCCGGTCAGCAGCGGGGCCATGCTCTTGCCCTGGACCTTCTCGGGCGCCTTCTGCCCGGACAGCTCCAGGACGGTCGGGGCAATGTCCACCAGGCCCACCAGCTCGTCCCGGACCGCCCCGGCAGGGATCCGCCCGGGCAGGCGGAGGATCATCGGCACCCGCGTGGTGGCGTCGTAGTTGGAGACGGTCTTGGTCCAGCAGCGATGCTCGGCCAGCAGCTCCCCGTGGTCGGCGGTGTAGATCACGAGGGTGCGGTCGGCCAGTTTCAGCCGGTCCAGCTCGGTGAGCACCCTGCCGATGTTGTGGTCGATCTGGCTGGTCAGGCCGTAGTAGAGCGCGGTCGCCTTGCGGTGATCAGCGACGGTCATCTTCTCGGCCTCAGGCTGTCGGCGCTGGAGGACCATCGCCATCGGCCAGTCGTCCCGCTGCACGTCGAAGTTGCCGGGCAGGACCATCTGGTCGGGGTCGTACATCTCGG
>DASRZG010000617.1:0-2370 GCA_035686585.1 Phycisphaerae bacterium | reverse complement strand
ATCGCGCGGGCGGGGCACGAGATCGCCTCCCACGGGATGGACCACCGGAGGATCCATCGGCTGGGCCCGGCGGGGCTGCGCCGGGACCTGCGGACCAGTCGCTGCGTGCTGGAGGACCTGACCGGCCGGCCGGTGATCGGATATCGGGCGCCCACCTTTTCGCTGACCCACGAGACCGCCTGGGCGATCGACGTGCTCGTCGAGGCCGGCTGCGAGTACGACTGCTCGGTGTTCCCGATCCACCACGACCGGTACGGCGTCCCCGACGCCCCTCCCGAACCCCACGTGGCGGTCGGTCCGGGGGGCGGCGAGATCCTGGAGATCCCGCCGCTGACGATGCGGGCGATGGGCGTCAACTGGCCTGTCGGGGGGGGCGGGTACTTTCGGCTTCTCCCGCGGTGGGTGATCCACGCCGCCGTCCGAGGCGCCCACAGGCGGGGGCAAGACGCCATGGTCTACCTGCATCCCTGGGAGCTGGACCCGCGCCAGCCCGTCCTGAACATGCCGCCTCTCGCGCGGTGGCGCCATCGGGTCAACCTCCGCGGCACCGCCGACAAGCTCCGGGAACTGCTGCGGCGGTTCCGCTTCGTCAGCGTCGCCGATTGTCTCGCTTCCCTGAAGGAGCGGACCCGCCGGGTGCACCGCTACGGCCGGGGACCCCGCCGCGCCGCCGGGAGTCCTTGACGGTAAAGTCGAATGCCCCGGGCGTCCGGTAGTAGTCCACCGAAACGTCGGCGAACTGCGGGTCTGCAAAGCGATTGCCGCGAATCCGCGGGCTGGAGGCCTGGAAGGCTCTGAAGTCGAGTACCTTTCCTCCGCAGGAGAACACCCCGTCCTCGCCCGCCGCCCGGTGGATGATGTTGCTCTCGATCGTCGTGGTCCCGGCGAACCGGGCCTGGCTGAAGCGGAAGGCTTCGCCCCTGCGGGTGACGAGGACGTTGCCGCGGAAGGCGTTGCGGTCCATGCGCATCTTCTGCGCGGCGGTGGTGTCGTTGAACAGGATCGCCGCGTAGTTCTCCGGGCGGTACCGGCCGTTCCAACTGTGCCGCCCCACCCAGACGATGTTCTTCTCGACGACGTTGTCGCACTGATCGTAGGGCAGGATGGCCGGGTTCCGGTCGTCGTAGGCGTAGAACACGATGCCCTGCTTGTTGTTGTTGAAGATCCGGTTCCCGCGGACGAGCGACCGCGAGACGCCCATGATCAGCGAGACGCCGGCGAGGTTGTTGGTGTGGATCACGTTGTCGAGCAGCCGGAGGTTCGTGACGCGCCCGTTGTGCTGGAACCCGTGCCGCCCGTTGCGGTACAGGAGGCAGTCCCGCACGGTCAGGTCGGAGTTGGGCTTTTCGCGGGCGCCGAGGTAGACGCCGTGGCTGCCGGGGTTGTCGTGGAAGACGCAGCGCTCGGCCAGCACGTCGTGCAGGTCCTGCATCCCGATCCAGCCCCTGGCGTGGCGCGTGCTCTCGATGTTGCGGAGGGTGACGTGGGAGCTGTAGCGCATTGCGACCCCGCTGCCCCACGTCGAGGCGGTGTTGGTCACCACGAACCCGTCGAAGATCACCCACCGGCAGTCGGCTACGTCGATGCCCTTGACGGTCGCGTCCACGATGACGCGCTCCCCGGGGAACGCGGCAATCAGGATGGGCCGGTCCGCCGTCCCGCGAAGCCCGCTGCAACCCACGGCGTACTTGCCTGCATACGTCCCCCGGCGGAACAGCACGGCGTCGCCGGGGCGAAGGAGCTTTCCGGCGGCGCCCCACGTGGCGAAGGGGCGGGCGGGGTCGTCGGCGCGGCCGGTGCGGTCCGCCCCGTCCGGAGAGACGTAGAAGATCCGGCGCGGGCGATAGCCCAGCTTGCCCAGGAGCTGACGAATATCGGCATACTTTGCGGCGACCGTGTCGGGCGTGTTGGCGTTCGGGTCGGCGTCGTCGGCGTCGGGGCCCCGCGGGCCGGCGACCCCGTACCCGTCGCCGTCGCTGTCGATATAGTGGACCCCCGGGCGGGGTGAGTCGCCGGCGCGCGAGGCGCCGGCGGGGCCGGGACCGGGCCCACCGAGACCGACGGCGGGCGGGACCACCAACGTCAGGAAAGTTGCCATCAAGGCTTTTGTTCGCATTGTTCCTCACCTCGGCCACGGAAGTGGCCACGCCGACCGGGCGAACCCGTTGCGTTCGCTCGGTGGCTGCTATGTTCGTCGGCGCCTCCAGCCTTCTCCCTCAGAGCCTTGCCTGCCGATCGCGGGCCACCTGGGAGATCACGTAGCGAAACTTGCCCGAAGGGTCGGGCGCGATCCTGTCGGTCTGCTCCACGGACACCCTCACCTCCTGCCCAAGCCGCTTGCGGATCCCGTCGCGGATCCGCATCTCGCCG
>DASRZG010000616.1:0-3815 GCA_035686585.1 Phycisphaerae bacterium | reverse complement strand
GAACCCGGTGGCCGCGGCCTTTTGCTCCTGGAGCATCCGGTCGAACCGGCCCGTCAGCAGGAAGCTCACCGTCGCCGCCAGCGACAGGATGAGGAACGCCAGCAGCACGATCAGGGGCGTCAGCGTGAAGCGGAAGGCCGGGTGCACCGCCGCCAGGACCGCGAAGCTGACCGCGAAGATCGCCGTCATCCCCCCGATCCGCCGGCGGATCGTGCCCCCCGCCAGCAGCAGGCGCTCCAGGCAGTAGGAGAACGGGATCAGCACCGCCAGGTAGAACAGCACGCCGCGGATCATGTTGTTGGTGATCGACAGCAGCTCGCCGTAGGCCTTGCCCTCCAGCGCCCAACCGTTCTCGGCGGCCTCGCGGTAGGTGCGGTAGTCGCCCCGGCCCAGGGCGTCGCGGGCGCGGTCGAGGCATTCGGCGCTCTCGGCGTGGATCTGGCGGACCCGCGGGTTGCTGATCCCGTGCCGCGTCAGCCGGTCGATGCGGAATTCATCCAGCGCCCACATGTCGCCGGCCCCCTGAAGGACCATCGAAGGCACCGTCTCCAGCTCCTCCAGCAAAAAGCCCTCGCCCTCGGGGTTGTCCGGCGTGGCGCCGGTCAGGATCAGCCGGCGCTTCTGGAAGCCGAACCCGAAGGTCAGCCGGACGCGCAGCGTCGGGTCCGCCCACAGCGAGACGCAGTTGGCCTCGGACCGCCCGGTGGGCATGTCGGTGGCGGACTGGCCGAACTGGAACGGGGGGCTCTGCGTGGCGGCGTCGAGGATCTGCAGGTCGGACAGGTCGATGTACTCGCGCGGGTCGGTCAGGGCGAACAGGCTGACGGCCTTGCAGGGGAAGCACACCAGGTTCAGGTGCTGCTCGGCCCGGACGACCTTGATCCGCCAGGGGTACTCCTTCGCCCGGGCCATGTCCACCGCGAACAGGACCCCGCCGTCGCGGTCGATCTCGACCGGGTCGCGCCGGGCGCGGGCGAGGACCTTGCGGTACTCCCCGACCGCGTCGGGGTTGGCCGCCAGGAACTCCTCCGTGGCGGGCCCGTAGGCCTCCACCAGGCAGTTGTTGAACTGCCAGTTCGCCGCCGCCTTGATCAGCCCGTCGAAGCGGAAGGCCCCGTCGTCGTCGGTGATCGCCGCCGCGCCGCCGCGGGTGCCCATCAGGAACTTCTCGCCCTGGCCCGTCTTCAGGAACACCACCGCCCTGGTCAGGGGCTTATTGGGGGTGTAGTCAGTCCGCTGGTCCAGCCACACCACCCGCCCGGCCACGGCCGCCCACTGATTGGGCAGGCCCGAGCTGACGAACGGGCCGCGCCAGGCCCCCAGCGCCAGCACCAGGTTCGCCAGGCCCGCGCGCCGCCGGGGCTCGCACAGGACCTGCCGCGCGAACAGGTCCATCCGCATCCGCGACGGCGTGTCCTGGGGCGTGTCCACGTACCGGCGGTCGTCGTTGATTGTCGCCAGCGTGATCGCCGGCATCTGCGCCATCGTCGCCAGCTCGCTCTCGAAGGCGGCGGCGTAGGGGAAGTAGGTCCACCACCCCCTTCCCAGCGTCAGGTTGATGCAGTCCACCAGTCCGCCGGGCTCCTGGTCGTCGGACCCGTCGGCGAAACCGGCCGCGAAGGCGTTCAGCTTCTGACCCAGCACGCTGTACTTGGGCCGGAGGCGCTGGATCGGCTGGCCCCGGAACGAACCGGCGCAGAACACGCCCATCCGGTCCGACCGGCTGGACAGGTCCAGCCCCACGAACAGCCCGGGCTTGCCCATCCGGCCCAGGACGGTCTCGGCCTTCTCCCGGCCCGCCCCCTCGGCCAGCTCGCGCCGCAGCTCGGAGAGGAAGTGGGTCATCCCCGCCAGGCCCTGTCCGTGCCCGCCGGTCAGCAGGGCGTAGACGGGCCGGCGCGGCGGCGTGGGCATCTGGCGCAGGAACCGCGCCAGCTCCACCACGGCCGCCGCCCCGCAGGCCTGCTCGGCGCCGGGGCTGAGGGAAGGCACCACGGAGATGCTGTCGTAGTAGGCGTGCAGGACGATCGGCGCCTGGTCCGGCTTGTCCGGATCGGCGGCGGGGTCGCCGGGCGTGACCTGCGCCAGGATGTTGGAGGCGGTCACCGCCCGCCACGCCTGGCGGCAGTGGATGGTGGCGGGGGCCTGCTGTTTCGCCAACGCGTCCAGGGCGGCCACGTCGGCGGGGCCGACGTAGAAGCGGGGGACGTTGGCCGGGACGGTCAGGAACTTGTTGCGGGCGGTATAGCCGCTCCCCTGGTCGGCGGCGCGGAAGATCACCGCCTTGGCCCCAAACTCCCCGGCGCCCAGCCACTGGCGGTCGCTGTCCCAGTCGAACACGAGGATGGCCCCGGCCAGGGTCTTTCCCGCCAGGTCGTCGTCGTCGCCGGCGCCCACGTACACCAGCGGCCCGGTCAGCCCGGCGGGGGGGGTCTGGCTGGTCCGCGCCAGGTTCGGCCACAGCGGATGCAGCCGCACGGTGACGGGCCCGTCGGCGCCCGGGGCGGTCAGGGCGGCCGAGTCGGACACCGGCGCCGCCACGGGGAAGTCCTGGACCTGGATTTCGTCGATGCCCGTCGCCCGCAGTTGTTCCAGGACGATCTCCAGCGCCGCCCGGTCGCCGCCCTGGCCGGTGACGCGCGACCCCAGCGACGCCAGCCGGTCGATCAGGCCGCTCATCCGCTCGACCGACAGGTCGCCTTGCACGCCGGCCTCGACGGCGGTGGACATCTCCAGGGTCAGGTCCTTCGGCCGGCTGATCACCGCGGACAGGACCACCGTCGCCACGATCGCCGCCGCCCCAACCGACAGCCACCACAGGCCGCCGCCTTGGATCAGCCGCTGCCGTCGGATTGGCTCGTTCGCGTCCATCGGTTCGGTCTGTCCCGGTCAACCCCAGAAGTGGTAGACCGGGGTGTTGCGGATCGCTCCGTAGATGCACCAGGCGCTGCCCACGGTGAACTCGCCCATGACCAGCCCCACGAAGAACGGCAAGGCGCGCCGGTACGCCCGGGCCCCGCCGTAGCGGGTGATCAGCAGCTTCGCCAGCCAACCCAGGAACAGGCACGCCCACAGCTTGTCCATCGACCACGACGTCGCCGTCGCGTAGCCCACCGGGTGCCACGCCCACCAGGTGAACCGGGTCCGCAGGGCCCCCAGGGCCAGCGCCACCGCCGCCCCCACGCCGGTGGCGGCGGTCCGGGCGCCGCTGGGGCCTTCCGGGACGGACATCCACGACGCCATCCGCGTCCACGCCTGGCTGCTGAAGGCGTCTCCGGCCGCCCGACCGCTGTAGCCGTGAGTGTACAGCGCGTGCAGCGTCGCCCAGTAGCCCGACAGCGACCCGACCACGATCGCGATGACCATGGCCACCAGCATCGACCGCGCGGCGATCCGCGCCGTCTGCGCCAGCTTGAACCCCTCCATGCTGTGGGCCGAAAAGTGCGCCCGGTACGCCCGGTTGAACCAGAAGAACAGCGAGAACGCCGAGGCGTTCCCCGGCCCCAGGTTCCGCACGCCCGCCGCGTTGTTCAGCAGCACCCCCGGACCCATGAAGTGCAGGTCGTGCGCCGGCGGGCCCAGCTCCGCCCGCATCCGCGCGATCGCCACCGAGTACAGCAGGAAGATCGCGAAGAACGCCGCCATCACCGGCAGCGACCCGCCCAGGCTCATCCCGCCGGCCACCAGGACCGCCGAGCAGACCAGGAAGGCCGCCCCGGCCACGCGGTAGCTGGTCGGCTCGGCGCTGTCGTCCGCCCCCCCGGGCCTCCCCAGGATGGTCCGCCCCACCCTCAGCAGGTGCCGCCGGGAAAGCC
>DASRZG010000615.1:0-3287 GCA_035686585.1 Phycisphaerae bacterium | reverse complement strand
GGTGTTGTCGTAGCTCTTGGACATCTTCTGCCCGTCGATCCCCGGCACGACGGCGACCTCGGGGATGATGTACGCCTCGGGCAGGACGAGCAGCTCGCCGCCGTAGGTGCGGTTGAACTTGCCCGCGATGTCGCGGGTCATCTCGACGTGCTGCTTCTGGTCGGCCCCGACGGGGACGAGGGTCGAGTCGTAGATCACGATGTCGGCCGCCTGGAGCACGGGGTAGTCAAACAGGCCCATGCTGGCCGGGAGGCCCCGGGCGACCTTGTCCTTGTAGCTGGTGGCCTTCTCCATGAGCGAGACGGGGCAGACCGTGTTGAGGATCCAGCACAGCTCGGTGACCTGCGGGACGTCGGACTGCAGGAAAAAGACGCTCCGGTCGGGGTCGATGCCCATCGCCAGGTACACCATCGCCACGTGCATGGCGACGTCCTGGAGCTCGGCCTTGTCGGTCAGCGAGGTCAGGGCGTGGTAGTTGGCGATGAAGTAGAAGCACTCGTGCCCTTTTTCCTGGAGCTCGACGTACTGGCGGATCGCGCCGAAGTAGTTCCCCACGTGCAGCCGGCCCGAGGGTTGGATTCCGGATAGTACTCTCATGGTCGGGGCAATGTATGGGGTCTGCCGCGACATGTCAATACCGGCAGGCCGGGCGGCGGGCCCCGAAGGCGCAAGCCCGGGTTTTGCTTGAGTGGAGCCACAGTTCCGCTATAAGGGAGTCGCGCCCGGCCCGATGGAGACTGGGCGCTCTCGACATGTGAGGAGAAGCACGATGTGCCTTACGTCCCCGACCTGGAGATGCATGTCGGCCTTGGCCCTGCTGTCGGCGGCGGGCGGGCTGTGTTTGCGGCAGGCGCAGGCGGCCGACGACATCCGCCCGGCCCCGACGCTGCCGAAGACCACCCCCTGGGACCTGGCCGCCCTGAGCAAGGCGCCGGGCGAGAGCGCTGCCCCCGCGGCCGCAACCGCGGCGGGCACGCGGGCGCTGCTGTATGCCGGGTTCAACGACCCCAAGACGCCGGTGCTGGACGGCAAGGTGCAGGTCCAGCAGATCAGCCTGGTCGAGGGCAAGATCGGCAAGGCGACCGTGGCCGGCAAGACGAAGATCGTGTGCGGCGCCGGCCGGATGGATACGCGGCGCGGCTCGATGGTCTTCTGGGCGAAGTTGAGCGCCGCGGGGGGGTGGATCCTGCACGTCTGGCCCGGCCCGCCGATCATCGAGGTGGGGTTCCGCCCGGTCAAGCCGCCCTCACCGGCATCGCCGACAACGGCGTCCACGCGCCCCGCCGAGCCGGCCGCCCCGCCGCCGAAGGGGCGGTTCCACTTCACGGTCCACGAGGGCGACCTGGGCAGCGGCCACTACGAGATCACCGACGAACTGCTCAGCGACGTTCTGACCTGCCGCCCGGACGAATGGCACCACGTCGTCTGGACGTGGACGGGCCTGGAGCACCGGGTCTACGTGGACGGCAAGCTCGCCGGCAGCAAGGTGTTCGTTTCTCCCATGCCGCCCGAACAGGGGGCCAACCTGACCATCGGGCCGCCCTGGGGCGACAACGACCTGGTCGTCGACGAACTGGCGACCTACAACTTCGCGCTGACTGCGGAGGAAGTGCGGGCGGCGATGAAGTCCGGCGCGTCCGGCCCGCTGGCGCCGCTCGCCGAGCACGGCCTGCACGTGACGGCGGAATGGGGCACGGGCGAGGGCAAGGTGCACGTCGCCGCCGACGCCGGCAACGCCTATGAGAAGACCGCCACGAAGTTCCAGGTCGTTGCGCTCGGGCCCAAGGGCACGACGTTGGCCCGGGGCGAGATTCCGCGCCTTCGCCGCGGGTTCGGAGAAACGGTCCTGCCCGTCGGCAGGATGGCGCCGGGGCCCTACACGGTGCAGGTGCAGGCCCTGGACGCCGCCGGCAAGGTGCTCGCCGGAAAGGCCTCAGAGAAGTACGAGCTTCCCGACACCCCCTGGCTGGGCAACCGCCTGGGGCGCAGCGACAAGATCCAGCCGCCCTGGACGCCGCTGGAGCGGCAGGGGGATACGCTCGCCGTCTGGGGCCGGACGTACGAGCTGAAGGGCGGGTTCGGCCTGCCGCAGCAGATCGTCTCGCAGGGCAAGAAGCTGCTGGCCCGGCCGGTGACGCTGGAGATCGTGCGGGAAGGCAAGGTCGTCCCGGTCCGAGGCGCGGTGGTGAAGGTGACCGAGGCCAGGCCGCAATACGCCAAGTGGGAAGGCAGCGCCACCACCGGCGAGGTCGCCGTCCGGGTCTCCGGCACGATGGAATACGACGGCATGATGCTCCTCCGCATGACCCTCGCGCCGGTCGGGGGGCCGGTCCGGATCGACGCCATGCGCCTCCAGACGGTCATGCCCTCCGACCGCGCACTGTACCTGCACGCCTCCACGGACCAGACCTACTGGTGGTACAGCTACAAGGCCTGCGTCCCGGCGGCGGAGGGCGTGTTCCACACCAACCTCAAGCAGCGGTACGGCGCTTCGCGGTTCCTGCCGGCCGTGACGTTCTCCGACAACGACCGCGGGCTGGAGTGGTTCGCCGAAAGCCCGGCCGGCTGGCAAGTGGACGAGCGCCAGCCGATGCAGGAGATGATCCGCGGCCCCGACAAAGACGTTCGGCTCCAGTGCCACTTGGCCAACCGGCCCTTCACGCTGGAAGGTCCGGTCGAGATCGTCTTCGGTTTCGAGGCGGCGCCGGTCAAGCCGCTCCCGGCGGGCTGGCGGGCGGCCTACGTGCACTACGCCCCGCGGCCGCTGAAGACCGACCTGGCGATGTGGTGGTCCTGGCCGGACGACCAGGGCAAGAAGTCCCGGCAGGGCACGTTCAACCTCTGCCCGGTGGACCCGGAGGGCTACCGCAAGGCGTTCGAGGGCGCCCGGAAGAACGGCATCAAGATCGCCCCGTTCACCAACGCCCATGTGCTGGTGCCCCATCCGCCCGACGACTGGGCGCTGCTCAACAGGGTCTTGCAGGCCGAGACCCGCAACGACGGGTGGACCGCCCAGCCGACGCGGGGATTCGGCGACTACTGGTGCTGGCAGGTCAACCGCTGGATCCGCGACGGCGGCATGGAGGCGATCTACATCGACGAGTCCTACGCCTTCGGCGCCTGCGGGGCGCTGCTGGGCGGCGGGTTCGTCAAGCGGGACGGCACGCACGGGCCGGGGTTCAACCTGCTGGGGGTTCGCGAGCAGCTCAAGCGGACGCGCCAACTGTTCCTCGACAACGGCAAGCGGCCGGTGGTCTGGCTGCACACGACGGCGACGATGTGGCCGC
>DASRZG010000614.1:0-15333 GCA_035686585.1 Phycisphaerae bacterium | reverse complement strand
GACCGCCGGCCCCGCGAGGCCTTCCACAATCCCTTTGACAGGCACAAGATGGCAACCTATAATACATCACCCCCTGGGATTCGGTCGAGGGGACCGGAGCGCAACTTCGCTCGCGCCCCGCCGCGTGCTCATTCGAAGCCTCCCACCTGCCGACCCCATAGGGAAGGAAGGCGAACGACTTGACGAAGCAGAACCGATATCCGCTCCAGGACGTGCAGGAGCCCAACCTGTACCGGGACATCTTCCCGTACACCGAGCTGCCGCGCGTGCCCTTCGACGGTGAGCCCGTGCCGATGAGCCGGGCGCCGCAGATCTGGATCACGGACACCACCTTCCGCGACGGCCAGCAGGCCCGCCCGCCCTATACGGTCGAGCAGATCGTGGACCTGTACACGCTCCTGCACCGCCTCGACGGCGGCAGCGGGCTGATCCGCGCCAGCGAGTTCTTCCTGTATTCGCCGCGCGACCGCGAGGCCGTCGCCCGCTGCCAGGAGCTGGGGTTCGATTATCCGCGGATCACCGGCTGGATCCGCGCGGTCAAGAGCGACTTCAGGCTCGTCCGCGACGCCGGGTTGGACGAGACGGGCATCCTGACCTCCTGCAGCGACTACCACATCTTCCTGAAGCTGATGAAGTCCCGGCGCCAGGCGATGGACCAGTACCTCGACATCGTCCGGTCCGCCCTGGACGCGGAGATCACCCCGCGCTGCCACCTGGAAGACATCACCCGGGCGGACTTCTACGGCTTCGTGGTGCCGTTCGCGGTCGAGCTGATGAAGCTGCGGGAGGAGTCCGGCCGGGACGTCAAGATCCGCCTGTGCGACACGATGGGCTACGGCGTCCCCTGGCCGGAGGCGGCCCTGCCGCGGTCGGTGCCCAAGCTGGTCCACGGCATGATCCATGACGCCGGGGTGCCGGGCGATCTGCTGGAGTGGCACGGGCACAACGATTTCCACAAGGTGCTGATCAACCCGGCCACCGCGTGGCTGTACGGCTGCGCGGGCTGCAACAGCTCGCTGCTGGGCATCGGCGAGCGGACGGGCAACTCGCCGCTGGAGGCGATGGTGATCGAGGCCGCCCAGCTCAACGGCGGGCACAGCGACGGCGTCCATTACGCCGTGATGACCGAGATCGCCGAGTACTTCACCAACCGGATCGGCCACCCGCTGCCGGCCAACTACCCGCTGGTGGGCAGGGACTTCAACGTCACCCGCGCCGGCATCCACGCCGACGGGCTATTGAAGAACGAGGAGATCTACAACGCCTTCGACACGCAGCGGATCCTCAACCGGCCCGTGGACGTCGCCATCACCGACAAGAGCGGCGCCGCCGGCATCAAGCACTGGCTGGAAAGCCGCCACCACCTCGACGTGCCCAAGGACGACCACCGCCTGCTCGGGCTGAAGAACAAGATCGACGCCGAGTACGAGGCGGGACGCACCAGCGCCATCTCCGAGGAGGAGATGAACGCCTGGTACGAAGAGGCCTTCGGGCAGGACGCGAAGTAACCTCCGCCTTCCCGAAGCAACATGGGCCGCAGAGACGCAGAGGTCGCAGAGAGAACGGACCTTGTGGCTTTGCTTCGGTAGGCATGAGTCCGCCCATCTGCGCCACGACACACCCGCCGGGCGTGCCAGCTTTTGCTCTTCTGTTTCCTCTGCGCCCTCTGCGTCTCTGCGGCCCACGCTGGTATAATCCCGTCTCCAAAAACCTTCCGGTACAAGGAGTCTGGCTGGATGAGTGCTAAGAAGCGATATGCCGTTGTGGGCGTGGGCGGGCGGAGCCGGATGTACACCAACGCCATCACCGATTCCCACGCCGACTGCGCCGAGCTGGTGGGCCTGTGCGACGTCAACCCGGCCCGGATGGACCTTCGTAACAGCGTCCTGCCCGCCGGTGTCGGGCCCGTGCCGACCTACCCGGCCGCCGAGTTCGATCGCATGGTGGCCGAGACGACCCCGGACAAGGTCATCGTCACCAGCGTGGACGCCACCCACAGCGACTACATCGTCCGGGCGATGGAGCTGGGCTGCGACGTGGTCAGCGAGAAGCCCATGACCACCGACGAGGCCAGGTGCACGAAGATCCTGCAGACGCGCCGGCGGACGGGGCGGGACCTCCAGGT
This sequence comes from Phycisphaerae bacterium, assembly GCA_035686585.1. Taxonomy (GTDB): domain Bacteria; phylum Planctomycetota; class Phycisphaerae; order SM23-33; family SM23-33; genus DASRZG01. The sequence continues at coordinate 13,208 of DASRZG010000614.1, read as the reverse complement.
GACGTTCAACTACCGCTACTCCCCGCCCCGCTCGCAGGTGAAGGAGCTGCTGGACGCCGGGGCGGTCGGGACGCCGCTGAGCGTGGACTTCCACTGGTGGCTGGACACGCGCCACGGTGCCGACTACTTCCGCCGCTGGCATCGGCAACGGGCCAACTCCGGATCGCTGCTGGTGCACAAGGCGACGCACCACTTCGACCTGGTGAACTGGTGGCTGGGCGCCAGGCCGGTGACGGTATTCTGCATGGGCCGGCGGGCCTTCTACACGCCGGAGAACGCCGACCGCCTGTTCGGGCTGAAGGGCCGGGGCGAGCGGTGCCGGGGCTGCCCGGTGAGCGGGAAGTGCCCGTTCTACCTGGACCTCGCCGCCAGTGACGGCCTGCGGAGGATGTACCTGGAGTGCGAGCACGCGGACGGGTACTTCCGCGACCGGTGCGTCTTCAGCGACCAGATCGACATCTGGGACGTGATGAACGTCTCGGTCGCCTACGACAGCGGCGCGACGATGAGCTACTCGCTGAACGCCTACAACCCGATCGAGGGGTACACCATCGCCTTCAACGGCGACCGGGGCCGGCTGGAGCACCGGGCGTGCGAGAACACCTACATCAGCGGCGACGGGACGGTGCCGGGCGAGCTGGCCAAACGGAACGTCTCGATCACGCACATCCCCGCCTTCCAGGCGCCGCGTGAGGTCGAGGTCCGCACCGCCGGCGGCGGCCACGGCGGGGGCGATTCCCCGCTGCTGGACGACGTGTTCCGGACGGGCCTGCCCGCCGACCCGTTGCACCGGCGAGCCGGACACCTGGACGGGGCCTTCTCCATCCTCATCGGCGTCGCCGCCGCCCGCAGCATCGACACCGGCCAGTCCGTGAAGATCACGGACCTGGTGGACGAATCGCTGCTGGCGTGAAGCCATTGCGGGTTGCGGATTGCGGATTGCGGATTGCGGATTGCGGATTGCGGAGAATCTCCCTTTGCGTACTGACAATCGCCCCCCAGCGGAAGCGGGGGGTTCCAGACCTTGGGCGACGCGCGACGCAATCAAGCGGAATCGCATGGAACGACTCCACCGAAAGGAAGGTCCCTGACCCCCCGCTTCCGCTGGGGGGCGATTGTCAGTACGCGCGGAGGGTTTCTTCTCAAATCCGCAATCCGCAATCCGAAATCCGCAATCGCCCGAGGTTGTTTTCCGTCAACATTTGTCGCTTCCAAGCAACATTGCCTTTGCGGATATCCGATAGTCGCTGATGGGTCCGGGAAGGAGAACGGCGGTGGTCGATCCCAAGAGCATGGTGGTGGCGGCGCCGACGGTGCTGCTGGTGGAGCCCGATCCGCAGGCGGTGGGCGCGATGGCGCGTCGGCTGGCGGGCGAGGGGTACACGACGGTCCGGACGGACGGCACGGCCCGCGCGGTGGAGCTTCTGCGTTCGGCCCCCGCCGAGGTGGTGGTCACCGCCACCGGCAAGCCGGGCTGCGACGGGTTCGCCCTGCTGAGCTTCGTCAAGGCCAACCGGCCTGAGACGGTGGTGATCTTCGTGGCCGAGGACGGGTCGGTGGAGTCGGCGGTCCGGGCGGTCCGCCAGGGGGCGTTCGATTACCTGCACAGGCCCCTCGACGGCGACGACCTGCTGCTGTCGGTGGAGCGGGCGGCGCAGCATCAGCTCCTGTTGGCCGAGAGGGCCCGGTCCAACGGGCACCAGTCACGCGGTCCGGTGACGGATATCGTCGGGGCCAACCTGCGGATGATGCGGGTGTTCGAGCTGATCGACCGTGTCGCCGACAGCAGGGCGACGGTGCTGATCACGGGCGAATCGGGCACGGGCAAGTCCCTGGTGGCGCGGGCGATTCACCAGCGCAGCGGGCGGCGGGACCAGCGGTTCGTGGAGGTCTCCTGCGGCGCGCTGCCGGAGATGCTGCTGGAGACCGAGCTGTTCGGGCACGTCCGGGGCGCGTTTACCGACGCGGTGGGCGACCGGGTGGGCAAGTTCGCCGCCGCCGACGGGGGGACGATCTTCCTGGACGAGATCTCCGCCGCCTCGGCGGCGCTGCAGATGAAGCTGCTGCGGGTGCTCCAGGAGCGGAGCTTCGAGCCGGTGGGCTCGGAGCAGACGGTGACGGCGGACGTGCGGGTGATCCTGGCGTCCAACCGCGACCTCTGGTCGGAGGTGGAGGCCGGGCGGTTCCGGCGCGACCTGTACTACCGCGTGAACGTGGTCAACATCCCCCTGCCGCCGCTGCGGGAGCGGGTGGGCGACATCCCGCTGCTGGCGGGCCATTTCCTGGAGCGATTCCGCCTGGCCAACGGCAAGCTGATCGGCGGGTTCAGCGAGGAGGCGCTTCAACGGATGCGCTCGTATGCCTGGCCGGGGAACGTCCGTGAGCTGGAGAACTGCGTCGAGCGGGCGGTGGTGCTGTGCCGCACCGGCCGGATCGAGCCGGGCGACCTGCCCGACAGCGTCGCCGGCGCGGCGACGTTCCTGCCGGACTACGCCCCGTCCTCCCCCCTCGCCGCACGGCCGAACCGAGGCCGGACGGCCACGCTTGCCGAGGCTTTGGCCGGACCGGAAAAAGAGATCATCCGCTCCGCCCTCGCCGTCCACGGCGGCAGCCGGAAACGCGCCGCCGAGGCCCTGGGGATCGACCGGACGACGCTGTACAAGAAGATGAAGAAGTACGGCCTGCTGGGAGCGGACCAAGTCCTATAGGGAAAGTAAACCCTACGCGCGTGCGGCCGCGCCGCACGCGCCGGATGCCCGAGCCTTTGACGATATCGGACCGGCGATCAACCGCCGGCGCCGCGGGCGTACCAGTAGGTCCGGTACGAAGGACGGTCCACCATCCAGAAGAAGTCCCAGTCGTCATTGATCATGCGACTGCTCGACTGGACGGAGGCCTTGTAGCGGCTCTGGCGTTCGGAAATGCTCATGTCCGCCATGCCGCAGCCGGCCACGAACATGGCGGCCAGAAGGATCGCGAGGACCAGCAACTTCATCATGTCAAGCACCTTTGCGCCCGGGGGTGACTACGTCGGTTTTCGATGCCGCTGGTGATGATCGGTACGGATGAATCCGGAACCGTATCCTATCCGCCGCCGGCGAAGGCTGTCAAGAGCTTTCGAGCGGCATCGGGGGCGAAGCGGACGCACCCGGCGACGGGGCCATGGGATGCTGCCGACTGACGGCGGCGGAGACGTTCTTGCCCGGCTGGAAGCACAGGATGCTCTTGGCGGGCACGAACACTTGCTCGTTGGTCTTGGGGTTCCGCGCCTTCCGCGAGGCCCGGCGCTTGATCTCGAAGACACCGAAGTTCCTCAACTCGATCCGCCCCTCCGTCAGGGTCGTCTGGAGGATCATGTCCAGCGTCCGCTGGACGAGTTTCTTAGCCAGCGACTGATCCACGTTCATCTCGGCCGCCAGCCGTCGAACAATCTCCTTTTTGGTCACGTTCCGGTTCTCCCCGCTACGAAAGGACCTGGCTCATTCAGTTGTCACGAAGAATTGGGAGTTCGGGAACCTGGAAGGACTTTCCGAGTTCCCCTTCAGCGCGCCGTGAGGATAGAAGCTGTTCCGCCCGGCGTCAAGCCAAAACCCGACCCGGCGACGGTGATCGGAATCACGCTAACTCATTCCGAAGTAAACAATTGCAGACAGACTTCGCACAGGTCGGCGTAAGAGTATGGGATGCAATGCCTTTCGTGTAGCATGCGGACCTGACGATGCAGCCGTTCCGCGATGCGCTGGAGCGGGAGTTTCCTGCGGGGCGAGCAAAAAAAAGTTCGGCAACCCAGCGGGCGGCGGGCCCTGGCCGTGCAGATCGGCCCTTTCTGATAGGGGCATCGCCGTCGGCGCGCGCGGGAGGGGTCCGGGGGCGCCTCGGCCGTCAGCAGCGCCAACTCGGCCGTGGAGACGTACAGGCGGTGGTCGGCGAGGTCGAACTTGCAGCAGGCGCCCCCGCCCAGACACACCTCGTCTCCGTCGGCGGCGGCACGGTCGGCGAGGCGGTACACCTGGCGGAGGCCGCGGAGGAGCGCTTCGTCCGCCCGGCAACGCCGCAGCAGGGCGTGAAGCGGCCCGTCAGGCCTTGGTCCGCTTTCGCTTCCGCTCGATGTCATGGAAGGAGTGCCTGGGTCCGCGGTTGATGCCGGGGCAGCGGATCTGGGCGGCGGACCAGTCGCCGGGGGTCTTGAGGTTGGACGCCCAGAAAGGCCAAGTGCCGCATTGGATCGGGCGGACGGGATAGACGCGACACCGCGACAGGCCGTCGGAGTCGTATGACAGAAAGACGCAATCCTTGGTGGCGGGGTGTTCGAGGAAGCTGACCCGCCGTCCGATGCGGCGGAGGTACCGGTCGTGCAGTTGATCGACGGCAAGCTGGAGGTACTCGGCCACGGCGGCGACCTCCTCGGGCTCGGCCCAGACGTAGCCTTCCTCCGGGCCGGCGCAGCACCGCCCGCAGCGCAGGCACTCGAAGGCCAAGCCGTCCACGTACCACGGCGTCCGCGAGAAGATCCTCATGACCCGGGCATTGTAGCACCGCCGCGGGCCGGGACCAATGTCACGAGTAAGACGGCGAGGGAAGGCGGGCGGGGGTGGAGCAAAAAAGTACAGGCATACCAGTAGGAATACTGTTGACTTGCCTATGGGGGGAATCCTACGATCCATCTAGAAGGTGACGCCGTGTTGCAGTGAGCCTTCCGTGGCCGACTGGAACGGTCGGCAGGTCGGAGGACCGGCCGGGCCGGCACCGGTCGGCCCCCGAAGCAAACGGGTCTACCCTGGAAAGGCTGCGTCTTTTCTCCGCCTCCTTTTGGGCGCGGCCTTTCCCTTTTTTTTGCGCCGGCGGCGGGCGTGGGGGGCTTACTTGATCGCTTCCCGCAGAGCGGCCCGGCCCAGCAGGCGTGTCGAGTCGAGCATCGGCAACGGGGCGGTGGCGGGATCGGCCAACAGGGGCAGCTCGGTGCAGCCGAGGACGGCGGCGTCGCAGCCGTTGGCCTTCATCTCGGCCAGGATCGCGTGGAGGAGGCGGCGGCTTCGGGGGAGTATCTTCCCGTAGACCAGTTCGTCAAAGATGATGCGGTTGATCCGCTCGCGCTGGGGGGCGTTGGGGACCTGCACGGCGATGCCGGCCTCGTCGGCGGCTTCGCGGTAGACCGGGCCGGTCATGAGGTACTTGGTGCCGAGGACGGCCAGGATATGCCAGCGGGCCTCGGCGGCGGCGCGGACGACCTCGCGAGCGATGTGCAGCCAGGGAAGCGGGCTTTCGGGCTCGATCAGGGGCATGGCCTGGTGGATGGTGTTGTCGGGGCAGATGAGCAATTGGGCCCCGATGGCGGCCAGGCGGCGGGCGGAATCGAGCATGAGCTCGCCCACGGCCGCCCAGTCGCCGGCGCGGATGGGCTTCATATAGGTGGCGAGGGAGTGGGTGTGCATGGAGACTTCCGGGTGGTCGTGCTCGCCCATGAGGGCGGCGCCCTCGACGCAGATCGTGCGATAGCACAGGGCGGCCCCCTCCGCGCTGCACGCGACGATGCCGATATGCCTGGCCACCGCGGACCTCCGAACGTCAAGTACCAGTTCCCCGTTCAGATCCTGCTTACTGCTTGAAGGAACCAGGATCTTGGAACCAGGAACCGGGGAAAACAGCAAATATCGAATATCGAACACTGAATGTCGAATGTCGAAGTGTCCCGTCGCGGCTGCACACTTCGACATTCGGTGTTCGAAGTTCGGTATTCGTTATTCGCTGTTTCTCCCTTAGACCTATTCCCTTGGACCCTGGACCTTCTCCCTCCCCGTCTCCGCCAGCCGGGTGAAGTACTCCTTCAGCGCCTGCCGATACTCGGCCGGCAGGTTGGACTGGCTGGAATCGGTGATATCGTCCTTGACGTACTTGGGCATGTTGGCCGTGGCGTCGGCGGTGACGTTAATCTTCCCCGCCAGCAGCAGTTGCGTCCGCCGGAGGGCGTCCAGGGTCACGTCCCTCTGCCGCAAAGCGTTCGTGAAACGGTAATTCTCCAGATCCGTCCCCACCCGGTCCATCAGCGTGACGGCCTTGAGGAATTCGTAGTTGGAGAAGTCCGTCGCCTTGAAGCCCGCCTGGATCCGCTCGGCCTTGTTCCGCAACTGCGCCTGCTTGCCCGCGAGGCGATCGAGCTGCTTCTGCAGCTCCGGCGCCAGCGGGCCTTCCAGGCCTTCGGCCCCCGCCCCGGAGAGCTTGCCCCCGCCGGTCGCCCCGCCGGCGGGCTCCTTGGAGGTGTCGTCCACCTGCCCCTGCTGGAAGGGCTCGGGCGTCAGCCGGGTCGGCGTCCGCCGCCCTCCCTTGCCCACGGCCTTGTCCTCGACGTACTCGCCCAGGCTCTTGCCCTGCCGGCCCTCGCCGGATCGGCCCGAGATCTCCGACGTGTTCGGGAGCTGGTTGCCCGTCACGCCCTGGGCGTTCATGTTCGAGATCGGCCCGTCCATCGCGTCCCACCCGATGCCCTTGTCGCCGCTCATGGCGTACTTGGCGGTGATGTCGTCCATCTCCTCGAACAGGTCCTCCTCCTCTTCCAGCAGGTCGCCCACCAGGTCCTCCAACTCCTTGGGCAGCTCGGGCTGTTCGATGTTGGACTGCCCGGCCGGGTCTTCCATGTCCCACTTGATCCGGTCGGGCTCGTCGGGCAGCCATTTCTCGATGTTGGCCGTCAGCGTCTTGGCGTTCTCGATGCCGTTGTCCTCGATGGCGGTGGCGATCTCGGTGGCCTTTTTCTGCAGGGCGTCCTTGGCCATGGTCACGTCCGTCTTGACCGAGATAAGTTCCTTCAGCAGAGATGGTTTCGAAAAATCCTGCTGGGCCATCTTCGAGAAGTCCGCGAACTTCTCGTTGAGGAACTTCTCCCACTTGTCCTGGGCGAGCTCGAGCTCCTTGAGCAGCTTCTCTTCCTCGGCGGTGAAGTTGTCCATCGGGCGCTTGGTCAGGCGCTCGGAGGCGTCGATGATCTTCCGCTGGTGCTCGATGAACTTCTCCAGCTCGGCCTTGAGATCGGCGAGCTTGGCCGCCGCCTCCGGCGGCACGTCCTCGCCGGCGGTGGGCGCCTTCTCCTTCTCCGACCCCGCCAGGGAAGGCAGGATCGCCAGCAGCGTCTGGAGGGAGCGGATGATCTTGTCCTGCGTACCCGCCAGGGCGTCGCAGGCGGCCGGCCGCTCGCCCATCTCCGCCACCCCCGCCAGCACCCGCGCTTGGGTGACGGCCAGCAGCCCGTCGTTGTTGGCCAGCAGGGCCAGCGCCTGCTGGACGGTGACCATCTCGGGCGCGAAGGGGAAGCGGTCCACCACGTCGAGCATGTCCGCCCGGAGCGTCTGCTGTCCGCCCGCGATCTTCCCGCCCGCCTCGCGGACGCGGGCCAGGTCGGTCAGCTTCCGGGCGGCGATCTCGGTGTCGACGCGCAGGCCCTCCTGCGCACGCAGCAGCGCCAGCAGGCGCTCGCGGAGCTGGTCGTAGCGTTTGGCGTTGTCCTCGGCCACCTTGGCGGCGTCCTGGACGAGGATCTTGAAGCGGGCGGACTCGGCCGTCTGGGGCCCGCCGAGCGTCCCCAGGCTCCGCCCGTCGGCGGCGGTGGCGTAGTACAGCAGAACCTGCCCCTCGCGGTACTGCCCGTCGATCTCGATGACGAACTCCCGCTCGACCGCGTCGGTACCCACCACGTCGGCGAACGTATGCACCGGCTGCGGGGCCTTGCCGTCGACGCCCAGGAACATCCGCAAGCCCGTCAGGCCGTAGTCGTCCGTCGCCTTGAGCTTCGTGACGCACTTGCCGCCCAGCGGCACGGACACGTCCCGGTTGGGCTGGATGAACTCCACCCGCGGCGCCGCGTCCGGGACGGCGTGGATGGGATAGAAACCGTCCATGGCCGGCTCGTCGGGCGGTGAATCCGAGGCCGTGTCGGGCAGTTGCTGGAGCCGCCGGCCCGTCTCGTCGGTCAGGACGATGCGGTAGGCGTCGTCGGCCGTGATGTCGATCGTGCCTGTGAAGGCCTTGCCGTCGACGTCCGGCCTCATGGGCAGCGTCCTGCCGTCGCGGGTCTCCAGCACCGCGCCCGGAACGGGGCGGGCCAGCCGGACGGTGGCGCGGACGGTCGAGCCCATTGGGGCCTCGACCGGCCCGGCGGCGTTGACGACGGTGGCCTCGTCCCTGCCGATATAGGGCGGGAACCGGTAGGCCAGGTCAAGCCCCTCGACCTTGACCTTCTGGAAGACGGCGACGGTATACCAGGGCTTGTCGACGGGGAAGCGGGAATCGCCGATGACCATCGCGTAGCGGAAGGTCTGCTGGGCCTTGCCCAGCGGGCAGGAGAAGGTGGTCCGATCGGCGGAGGCGAACACGGTCGGACCGGCCGGTCTGCCTTCGATCTCGACCCGCCCGGCCAGGCGGCGGCGGTCGGGGTTTTCGACCTTAGCGACGATGGTCAGGTCCTTGCCGGCGAATACAGCCGCGTCGCCTGGGGTCATCGACAGCAGCGTGACCGAGCCGATCTGCCGGACGTAGCCGGTGGGATCGAGCACCGCCGACAGGCCCTTGGCCAACTGCGGGCCGAACAGGAGGGCGAATCCCGCCAGGGCGGCGGCGACCACGCCTGCCGACAGGGCCCATCGCTTCAGCGACCGCAATCGCACCGCCCCGGCTAGCGGCGCGTTGGCCGTGCGGCGGACGGTTTCGTGGATGGCGCTTTGGACCAGAACGGGGGAGGGCTGATCGGGGTCGCCGTTGAGCTGGAGGGCGCTGATCAGATCGTTGCGCATGCCGTCGACGTGCTGCTCGATGAGCCGGGCGGTCTGGGCGTAGTTGAGTCGGCGTCGGACCGGCAGCAGGGCGAACCACGCCAGCCCCGCCAGCCACGCGGCGGCCGCGGCGATCAGCATCGCCCACCGCAGCGTCGGAGGCGGCTGATCCGGCCAGAACCCCACCAGTCCCAGCAGCAGCAGGCTGCCCGCCGCCACCGTCACCAGCCCCGCCGCCGCCTCGGCCGCCTGCACCCGCCCATGCCGCCGCCGCACCCCCTCCAGCCGGGCGAGGATCAGGTCGATGCCCTCGTATTCGCGTCGCTCGTCCATGTCCGCTCCGGCGTCATGGGTCATGGGTCATTCGTCGTTCGGAATCGGTTCGGGGCATCCTGCCCGCTGGCTTCCGAAGGCGCCCGGACACCGCGCCCACACATGACAAATGACAACGGACAAATGCCCAATGACCGCCTCTCTATTCTAAAACGCCGTTGCGGCCCCGTCGATGCGGGAATTCCGGGGCCAACGTCTCGGGTGCCACCCTCAAGCTTGTCCCGTCGGGGCGAAGCTTGGGGGTGCGGAATGTGGGTGGGGCCGGCGAGTCGGTGGCAACCGCCTCAGTCGGCGTCCGGGGCAAGTTGCTTGAGCAGGGCGTTGGCGCGGCCCAGGGCCTGCCTGGCCTTTTCGCGATCGGGCGGATCAAGGGCGTCCATGTGCACCCTGCTGGAAAGGATCTCGATGTCCCAGCGGAGCCCGCCGACGGCCTTGGCGAGCAGGGCCGGGCGGATCCGGCCGGTCTTCTGAAGGGCTGCCAGCAACTCCAGGCGGGTCTGGAGGCGCGTGAGGGTATCCCTGCTGATCCACGGCAGGGAAGGCAGATAGCACATGGCGACCGATTCGAAGGTGGGGAGGAAGCCTACCTCTCCTTCCAGGCGATCGGGCTCGATCTTCAGCAGGGCGGCTTCGTTTCGGTTCAAAAGGCCCGCGGTCTTGAGGTGGTCGGCGAGGGCGGGCACCCGGGCGATTCGGGCAGTGACGACCTTCTTGTCAGCCTCGCTGATGGGTTGGACCCGCTTGCCCAGCCACCATGTGGCCTCGATCTCTTTCCACTCCGACCTGGCCCGCACGTCGCTTGCGTCACCGGTTGGGGGTGTCCTATCGCGGATCCGAGTGAGCAGGGCATCAAGTTGGTCGGCCAGGCGATCGCCTTCGCTCTTTTCCTGGCCGGGCTTGGTTCCCCAGTTCTTACGGAGAAGGACCGCTTCCGGCGCGACGGTCGCCAGCAGGTGCAGGTACACCTCGCGGCGGACGGTGCTGGATTGCGCCAAGGCCTCCAGCGATGCGATGCGCCGCTTGGCGCGGGGGACGCTTTCGCAGGCCGGCGTCAGGTTGACATCGAAGGCCCGGTTCCTCTCGCGCCAGTATTCCCTTCCCTGCTCCTCCGTCATGGACCCCTCCGGTTCCTCCGGCGGGGGCAGGTAGACGGCGTCGGCCAGGACGGTCAGCTCCATCTTGACCGCGTCGGCCTCGGCGGGGGTAAGAGCGCCGGATCGGCGAAGTCGTTCGACGCGGGGCAGCAGACTCAGCAGGGCGTCGCGCCGTTCGCTGCCCCCACCTCGTCGGGTCACCTCGACGGATGCGTGGGCGCCGTTGCGAAGCCAGGCGTAGGATATCTCCTTCCAGTCCTTCGACTCCCGCAGCGGCGTCGGGGCGGCGGGGGCGGAGGAGGCAGGTCGGGACGCGGGGGCCGAGGCGGGCTCGCCGGCCTCGGCGGCGCCGAGCAGGCCCAGCAGGACCATCGCGGCGGCCACCAGCCGGCGTCTCCATCGCGGGCCCGTCACGGACGCCCGGGACAGGTCCTTGCCCAGCAGAAGCAGTACCGCGACGACGAGAATCCCGGCGATCCCGAGCAGGGCGGCCCACGCGCTGACGAGGCGGTGCGGCATGGTCGAATCTCCCTGGTTCCCTGTCCGTGAGTATACCCGATAGCCTCGCGGGACGACAGGGGTAACGCGGGGGGCGGACGCTTCCCGGCGCGGAAGACGGGGGCCCCGGCCAAGGCGGCGTTCCCTTGTCCGGCCGGCCTCCGCGCGGAACTGGGCCGCGTTCCCTTCCGCGCGAGCAACGGGTGCGCGTCAAGCCACGCAGTGGCGTCTGGCAATAGCCACGGGCGCCAGCCCGTGGGACGGGCGGTTGCGTTTCCTTCGGAGTCTCGCAGGGACGACTGACGACGCCTTTCAACGGCGCAATCGTCCCTGCGGGACTCTGACCCCCGTATGGTCTCGGGATTCCACGGGCTGGCGCCCGAGGCTACTTCCACTCGCCGCTACGCGGCTGGGGCCCAGACGCCCCCCCTTCATCCCGCCCTGCATGGGTGGCCGCGCGTTTGCCCTCGCAGGCGGCAGATCGGGTGCCCCGGACAAGGCGTCTTTTCCTTGTCCGGCTCGTCCCCCAACCGGTGGCAGCCGGACAAGCAGACAGCGGCTTGTCCGGGGCACCCCGGGGGGAGGTCCTGCCTCATTCCCACCCGATGGGTCTCGCGAGGGCACCCTCTTGTCTGCCCGGCGACGGCCGCCTAGAGTAACCGGTCTTATTCTTGAGGAGCGAACGGATGGCCCGGGAGCAGCTGGCGGTGATCTTTGACATGGACGGGGTGCTGGTGGACTCGTACCGGGCGCACCTGGAGTCGTGGCAGCGGATGGCAAGCGAGTACGGGGTCGAAATCACCGAACGGCAGTTCGCGGCCACGTTCGGCCGGACCAGCAGGGACATCATTGCCCGCTTCTGGGGCGAGGGGCTCTCCGACGAGCGGATCGCCGAGATGGACGGGCGGAAGGAAGAGCTGTACCGGCAGACCATCGCGGCCGACTTCCCCGAGATGGACGGGGCCCGTGAATTGATCCGGGCGCTTCACAGCGCCGGCTGGAAGCTGGCCGTCGGCTCCTCCGGCCCGCCGGAGAACGTCCAGGCGGCCATGGCGGGCCTGGGCCTGCCCGAGTGCTTCGACGCCGCCGTGACCGGCATGGACGTGACCCACGGCAAGCCCGACCCGCAGGTGTTCCTGCTGGCGGCCGAGCGCCTGGGCATCCCCCCCTGCCGCTGCGCCGTGATCGAGGACGCCCCGGCCGGCATCGAGGCCGCCCGCCGGGCGGGCATGGTCGCGATCGCCATCACCGGCACGGCCCCGCGCGGGAAGCTCGCCGATGCGGACATGGTGGTGGACTCCCTCCGCGAACTCACCCCGAATACCATCGCCCGCCTGATCGGCTAGTTCCCTCCGAGGGTGCCACGGGCTGCTCGCAGCCCGTGCGGGCATGGGAAGGCACCAAGGTTTGCGAACCCGCCCCTTCCTACACGGGCTCGCCCCCTTGGGGCTGTCCACCTCCGCGGGTCTTCGACCCGCTCCGGCGGATCGCCGATCCCTGCGGGATCGCCGACAAGCACCCTGTGGCACCCGTCGGTTCAGCCGGGCCAGTCCCCGCGGAAGACTTCCTCGGCCGGACCGGTCATGTAGACGCGGTTGTCGGCCTTCCGCCACTCCAGCCGCAGGTCCCCGCCGGGCAGCTGGGCCAGGATGCTCCGGGCCCCCTGGCCGGTCAGGACGCCGGCGACGCACACGGCCGACGCCCCGGTCCCGCAGGCCAGGGTGATCCCGCTGCCCCGCTCCCACGTCCGCATCGTCACCTCCTCGTGCGAACGGACCTGCACGAAATGCACGTTGACCCGCTCGGGGAACAGCGGGTGGTTCTCGATGGCCGGGCCGAGCCGCTCCAGCTCGACGGCGGCGGCATCCGGGACGTAGATCACCGCGTGCGGGTTGCCCATCGACACGCAGGTCATGTCGAACACGTCCGCGCCCACCTCCAGCGGAACGTTGACGGCCCGGCTGCCATCCAGGTCCACGGGGATGTCGGCGGGAGTGAGGATCGGCTCGCCCATGTCCACCGTGGCGGCCGCGACCTTGCCTTCCGGGCCGAGGGTGAGCTGGACGGCCTTGATCCCCGCCGCCGTCTCCACCCGCAGCGGATCGGCGTCGGACAGGCCGTGATCGTGGACGTACTTGGCCAGGCAGCGGATGCCGTTGCCGCACATCTGTGCCTCGGACCCGTCGGCGTTAAACATCCGCATCCGCACGTCGGCGGCCTCCGACGGCAGGATCAGGATCAGCCCGTCGGCGCCGATCCCGAAGTGCCGATCCGACACCCGGCGCGCAACCTCAGCCGGGTCCGCCACCGGCTCGGCAAAGCCGTCGACGTACACGTAATCATTCCCGATGCCATGCATCTTCGTAAACCGCATGGAAGAAGTGTACACACTGGCACCACCAAGGGCACGAAGAACCGACGGAAGAGGCGATGGCAGAGGGGATGGAGGGGACGGCGGTGAAAAGAAACAAGAGCAGCAGAACAAGAGATGGCAGGGATGCAGGGGATGCAGGAGATGAACAGG
>DASRZG010000613.1:0-4568 GCA_035686585.1 Phycisphaerae bacterium | reverse complement strand
TCCATCGCCGGCCCGCCGGGCGCCTCGGCCAGCACGCCCGCCCCGTCCAGCACCATCCACGCGCGGAACGCCCCGCCGTCCAGCTCGGCACTTCCCGGAGCCTGCCGGCGGCGGGCAACGGTGAAATACGGCGTCTCCAGCAGGACGTCCCCCCCCGCCCCCGGCGGGTCGCAGGACAGCTCCGGGCGGATGCACTGCAGGGCCTGCTCCACGTGCACCGGGCGGCCCCGGCCCCAGTCGCTGACGCGGTAGGTCGTGTCGGAGGGCGTCTGGATTTCCGCCACCGCCACCCCGGCGCCCAGGGCGTGCAGCGTGCCGGCGGGCAGGTAGTGAAAATCGCCCGCCCGCACGTCGTAACGCCGCAGAAGCCCCATCAGCACGTCCGGGTCATCCCCCTCCGCCAGCGCCCGGCGGAAATCTGCCACCGTCACGCCCTCCCGGACGCCCTTGAGGATGTAGCCGTCCCGGCTCTCCAGGACGTACCAGCATTCCGTCTTCAGGGCGGCCGGCGGGCCCAGCTCGGCCACCGCCCGCTCGTCCGGATGCACCTGGAGGCTGAGGATGTCGTTGGCGTCCAGGAGCTTCAGCAGCAGCGGAAACCGCCCGTTCGGCAGCGGGCTCCCCGCACCGAGGATCTCGCCGCCCTTCTCGGCCAGCAGGGCGTGCAGCGTCTGGCCCGCGTCGGGGCCGTTGGCCAGCACGGACTCGCCCTCGGGCAGATCGGCCAGTTCCCAGCTTTCGCCGATCTTCGCCCGCACCGGCAGGTCGCGCCCGAACAGCCGCTCCAACGCCCTGCCGCCCCAGATCTTCTCCTTGTAGATCGGATTGAATCTGTATGGGTAGGGCCCCAAGAGCTTGCTCCTTGGTGGCACAGGTTTTCAACCTGTGCAGGATCGCGGCCCATGCGCGACACAGGTTACAAACCTGTGCCACCGGAATTGTAGGGCAATCCCGCCCCGCTCGACAGGCTCGACTTGCCGGAGGCGCCGGCGGTGGATAGACTTCTGGAGCACGGAAACGGGCGCGAAAGGAGCGGACAATGTCCGACGAGGCCAAGCCGACCATTACCTACGACGATTTCTGCAAGCTGGACATGCGGGTGGCGAAGGTGCTGGAGGTGAGCGACCACCCCAACGCCGACAAGCTGATCGTGCTGAAGATCGACCTGGGCTCCGAGCAGCGCCAGATCATCGCCGGGCTCAAGCCCTACCTGCCCGACCCGCAGGCGCTGGTCGGCAGGAACATCGTCGTCGTCGCCAACCTCGAGCCGCGGAAGATGCGCGGGCTGGAGTCCAACGGCATGCTCCTGGCGGCCTCCGCCGAGGTCGAGGGCGCCCAGCGGGTCATCTGCCTGACCACGCTGGAAGACATCCGCCCCGGCGCGGCGGTGTCGTGAGCTCGCGCTAAAACCCCTCGTTGTCGTGCACCTTCACCGTTTCGGTCGGGGAGTTGCTCATCCCCACCGGCGTCGCCTGGCCGGGACCCGGGGTGAGCTTGTTGGCGGTGATCTCCACGTTCCGGCTGTTCTGGACGTAGATCGCGTGGCGCCCCTCGGGCCGGCGGGGGCGGGCGCTGCTGGCTTCGATCGTGTTGTTGCGGATGACCACGCCGTCGGCCGAGCAGACGTAGATGGCCGCGTCGGCCGTGTCGCGGATGGTGTTGCCCTCGATCACGATGTCCCGGTGGACGCCCACGGCCCCCCTGCCCTTTCCCTCAGCCAGGTCGGCGAAGATGCTGATGGCCCCCGGATGCCACCGGGCGCAGTTGTTGACGTCCTCGAAGACGTTGTTGCGGATGACGATCTTGCGCGTGCCGATCGACTCGGTCCACGGGTGCAGGTCGGTGGTGACGTTGATCGCCGCCGACTGGTTGTGGGCGATGTGGCAGCCCTCGATCACCGCGTCGCGGGTCTGGATCAGGAACCCCCGCGCCCTGTTACCCCGGACCTTGCAGTTGCGGATCCGCAGCTTCGGCGCCCAGGCGACGTTGCCCAGCCAGTCGCCCACCTTCAGCCGATCCGGGAGCGGCTTGGCGAAGGTGATCCGGTGGTTTTTGGCCTGGTTGTCCACCGCCACCTCGGCCACGGTGCCCGTGGCGTAGGGCAGCAATGTGGCCGGATCGGTGAATTCCATCTCCTGGCCGGCCTTGGGCGGGAACAGCCACTGGTTCCGCACGACCGACCGGACGGTCCGCTCGTCCACGCGCTCGGTGACGTTGTGGAACATGCCGTGGACGTTGGTCGCGTCGTCGCCCATGCCCTCGAACTCGCAGCCTTCGATGGTGATCTCGCCCGTGCAGGAGTTGAAGTGGGTGGCGTCGGCGGTGACGGACATCATGTTGGGCGAGTCGGGCTTCGGGACGATGCGGACGTTCCGCAGGACGATGTCGCTCGTCCGCGTGCCCGTGACGCCCATGCCGGGGGCGGTGTAGATGGTCACGTTCTCCACGCGGGCGCCGTCGCACTCGTTCAGGCCGATCCCGCCGGGCCCGTACACCTGGTGGCGGAGGATCATCAGCGCCCCGACCGCCGCGGTGGCGTCGCGCTTCAGGTGCACCCGGAGCCGCTGCGGGCCGACCAGCTCCGTCCGGTCCACGCCGTAGTACACGTCCAGGCCGTCGCGGCGGGGGAACTTCGTCTTCGGGTCGTACTCCATGAACGCCCCGACCGGCTCGCCGCCTTGGACGGGGAAGGCCTTCTGCACGTCCACGTCGAAGTACTTCTCGCCGTCGGCGACCACCGTGCCCACCGAGTACGGCGGGCGGTCCCAGTCGATCGTCAGGTCCTTCACCACCACGTCGCGGCAGGAGCGGAAGCTCATCGCCCCCATCACGCCGCGGTACACCAGCGTCGACCCCCCGCCGTCGACGGTGATGCCCTGGCAGTCGGCGAAGAACATCCCCGGCGGCGACTGCGGCCTGCCCGTGGCGACGGGGAAAAAGTCGTACCGGCCCTTGGGAAATTTCAGCACCGCGCCGGGCGTCTTGACGCACTCGCGGATCGCCTGCCGGACGGCCGCGGAGTCGTCCGCCCCGTCGTTGGGCCTGGCCCCGAAGTCCGTCACCGAGATCACCTTCGCCGCCCGCGCGAACTGAGCGGACAACACCAGAACCGCCAGCACGATCAGAAGCCTGGTCATGGTTGTCTCCCTGCTGCAGGAATGCTCAACATACCAACATTGGGCGGGAGGGTCATCCGGATTGTCGCGCGGGACAGGGTCGCTTGTACCACACATCTTTGCGGCGGGTGTGGGGGACACCAACGACGCCGAACGGCGAGCCGACTCCCGGGATTGGCTTGGCCGTTCGGCGGCGTTGCTTTTCGAACCCGCGGTGCGCAGCAGCGCCACCACTCCTGTAGCACAAGCAGTCCGCCCAAGCCCCTCCCATCCGCTTGGCGCACCGGTGGCGGTAACATAAGCTCTACGTTCCGACCAGACCTCGGGCAAGGAGTAAGTGGATGATCCGCAAGGCGGTTGTGGCGGGCGCGATGTTGGCGGTGGCAGCAGCCGCTTGGGGCGCTGGGGCCGGGACGATCCTCTCCGGCGAGGACTACTGGCGGAAGCACTACACGTTCTTCCCGCCGAAGGTGTCGGTCGCGGCCGCCAAGGCCAAGGGCCTGCCGACCGACCCGGCCTCGCGGGCGAAGCACCTGGAGGGCTTCTACTACGAGGGCCTCGAAACGCCCCCGCCGGCGGAGGGATGGACCGGGGCGGACTTCGACGACTCGGCCTGGCAGATCGCCCGCGGGCGGCAGTTCACGCTGCGCGACAACCGCAAGGCCGCCAAGGCGCCCAGCGACACGAACACCGCCGTCGACCGCGGCAGCGACGAGTTCGTGGAGGAAGTGGGCCTGATCTGCCAGCGCGGGCGGTTCCTCGTCGCCGACCGGGCGAAGCTCCGCAAGCTGACCCTGTCGCTGAGCTGCCGGGGCGGGTTCGTGGCCTACCTCAACGGCAAGGAGTTCGCACGCGGCGCCCTGCCCGCCGGGGAGCTGGACCCGACCACGGCCGCCGACGATTACCCGCTCGACGCCTTCTTCGTCACCGACGAGAAGACGGGCAAGCGGGCCTTTCTGAGCCTGTATACATCCGAGGACGTCCCCAACTGGAAGCTCCGCGAACGGGCGTTCGAGGCGGCCGTGCCACTGGAGCTGCTGCGCGACGGCCAGAACGTCCTGGCGCTGGAGCTGCATCGCAGCGACTACCCGGCCGAGATGAAACGCCCCCGCTCCCGCAAGTCCAGCGGGAACCACCTGGGCTTCGCCGCAATCGGGCTGGGGACCCTCGCCCTGCGGGCGGAGGGCGACGGAGGGGCCGCCGCACCGCTCGATTCGCCCCGAGGCGGTCTTGTGGTGTGGACGCGCGACGTGACCCGCCCGGTCGTGCAGGCGGAGTGTCCCGGCCCGGACGAGAGGGCGCCCCGCCCGATCCGGATCGTCGCCGCCCGAAACGGCAGCTTCTCCGGACAGGTGGCCGTCCGCCGCGAGGGAGGCCTGGACGGGGTGACCGCAGCCGCCGACGCCCTGGTCGGTGAGGCTGGGCGGATCGGCCTCGAGGCCGTCACCGTCC
>DASRZG010000612.1:0-12077 GCA_035686585.1 Phycisphaerae bacterium | reverse complement strand
GATCGGGGGGAGTTGCACGGCGGGGTCGGGGATCGTAAGGGGGTTGGAAGGGGGTTCGCCCACGCGGCGCAGCGCGTGGGCGTGGGCGGTTGTTTTTACGGCGGGGGGGGTGTACCATGCCCGGACTGTCGATGAGGTGACGGGTCCCCTGGGCGCATGGCGCCCGCGATTCGGAGTGGATCATGGCCGGAGCGAGCGAGAACCTGATGGACAAGCTGACATCGCTGTGCAAACGGCGGGGGTTCATCTTCCAGTCGTCGGAGATCTACGGCGGGATCGGCGGGTTCTGGGACTACGGCCCGCTGGGCGTGGAGTTGAAGCGCAACATCAAGGACGCCTGGTGGGCGGACGTGGTCCGCAAGCGGGACGACATGGTGGGCCTGGACTGCTCGATCATCATGAACCCGAAGGTCTGGGAGGCCTCGGGCCACGTGGGGGGGTTCACCGACCCGATGGTCGACTGCAAGGAGTGCAAGGCCCGTTTCCGCGCGGACCGGCTGTTCACGGTCCGGTTCTTCAGCAAGGACACGAACGAGCCCGTCCACGCCGAGGGCGTCGAGGCGGAAACGCCCGAGAAGGCGGAACAGTTGGCGGCCGAGAAGGCTCCCAGCAAGGCGCGGCGCCGGCTCAAGAAGGGCTACACGACGCGGACGTACGCCCCCGGGCAGGAGCCTTGCGAGGACGACAAGTCCATCTGCCCGGCCTGCGGCGCCCTTGGGCAACTGACGGACGCCCGCAAGTTCAACCTGATGTTCAAGACGCACGTGGGCGCGATGGAGAACTCCTCGTCGATCGCGTACCTGAGGCCCGAAACGGCCCAGGGCATCTTCGCCAATTACCGCAACGTCCTGGACACATCGCGGATGAAGCTGCCCTTCGGCATCGCCCAGATCGGCAAGAGCTTTCGCAACGAGATCAACCCCCGCAACTACACCTTCCGGTCACGCGAGTTCGAGCAGATGGAGATCGAGTTCTTCTGCCGGCCCAATGAGGCGGACCGGTGGTACACATACTGGCGCGACGCCCGGTACCAGTGGTACGTCGATCACGGCCTGGTCAGCTCGAAACTGCACCTCCGCGACCACGAGGCGGAGGAGCTGGCCCATTACGCCAAGAGCTGCGCGGACGTGGAGTACGACTTCCCGTTCGGAACCAGCGAGCTGGAGGGCGTCGCCAACCGGACGGACTTCGACCTCACCCAGCACCAGAAGTTCTCCGGCAAGGACATGACGTACTTCGACGAGGAGACGAAGGAGCGGTTCATCCCGTACGTGATCGAGCCGTCGGGCGGGGTGGATCGGGCGGCCTTGGCGTTCCTGTGCGAGGCCTATACCGAGGACCAGGCCCCGGACGACAGTGGCGCGATGCAGCCCCGGACGGTGATGAAGCTGCACCCGAGGCTGGCCCCGATCAAGGTGGCGGTCTTCCCGCTGGTCAACAAGGAAGGCATGCCTGAGGCCGCCCAGGAGATTCACCAGGCCCTCAAGGCGTCCGGGATGTCGTGCTTCTACGACGCCAAGGGCGCCGTCGGCCGGCGGTACCGGCGCCAGGACGAAGCCGGCACGCCGTTCTGCGTGACCGTCGACGGCCAGACCCTCCAGGACCGGACCGTCACCGTCCGCGACCGCGACAGCCTCAAGCAGGAACGAATCCCCGCCGACCAGGTCGTCGGCTACGTCACCGGCCGCATCCGTTGAGCCCGCTCCGGCTGATGCCAGCCGCCAACGACGCGACCAGAGCCAACAAACGCGGCGGCCACGATGGTGGTCGCCGCGTTTGATTCGAGCCGGTTCCGGATGCCCGTCCGGGGGCGGGGTGCCCGGCTCGCCTTCCTGATCCCGTCCGTGGGAAGGGCTCCGGCAAGCGATGTTTCTGCTTCCGACGCGACATGTCCGGCCCGCAGGGCCGCCAAGGGCCCGTCTGCGGCCCCCCTGCCGCGTCCGATAATGCATCTTATGTTGACTTCCGGCCTGGACGGCCAGTGACGCCCAAGCCGCGGCTGATGTCGGGAGTTACGGTCCTGGCGGTCGCCTCATTCGCCCCGGAAGAGCTTCTGCAGCTCGATCGACTTTATGGGCTGAAGGCGGTTGCCGTTGCGGTCGTACGCGTAGACGTTCAGGCCTTTCTTCTGGAGGTCGAACACGTACAGCAGGTCCGTGCTCGTGGTGTACTGGCCGGTGATCATGATGTAGTCACCGGCGCCGATGGCGCTTTCCGCGGGGGCCGGGGCCGCCATGAACGACAGCACCAGGACGGTCGCCAGGATCGTGGCGGAAACGGCCAGGACGGCGATGGCAATGCTTCGGGTGTCTTTCATTGGTTCGTCTCCTTCGTCGCCTACCGGTTTCCGGTCCTGCCGAAGTCGCGCATGAGGTCCCTGCCGCCGACCGGGCCGATCGCCTTCGGGCCCTCGCGGGTCATTATCAGCCCGGCGAGCCTGCGGTTGCTCAGGTCGATCATGTAGACCGCCTCGGTGTCGCCGTCGACCCTTCCGCTGACAACGAGGTAGTTCGACCCCATCACCTGCCCGTACGCCTTGGGCGTGGGCGGTCCGGCGACCAAGGCCACGATCAAGGCGGCGTTCAGGCAGATCAGAGCCACGAGAATGAATTGTTTCATGCCGAATCTCCCAAGATATACCTCCGGCCCCATGTCCTGGCATTGCGGAACGATGGATGCATGAGGCCCGGTCAGTCCAGGTGGGTCCGTTTGGCGTTCTTAAAGGCGGCCACGGCGATGGCGCCGGCGGCGACGGCGATGATCAGGATGCAGTACCAGAGGTTGTTGGAGCCACCGGGCATCGTCTCGCCATAGCCGTCATCGGCCCACACCGGCGACAGGGCCCCTGCCGCACACACGATCGCAGTAATAAGTCTCGTCGTTTTCATAGGCTAACTTGATTATACAGGCGTGGCGCGCGGTTGCAATAGCGCGCGCCTCCTTCCAAGCCTCGCTATCGGCCGTCCAGCAACTGCCCCAGATCCACCGCCTTCTCCCGAAACGCCGCCGCCGGCATCGTCAGGGTCTGCCACTTCGCGCTGCGGGGGCGGACCGACCGGGCGTAGTCCGCCAGCGCGATCGCCCGGAAGGCGTAGTGCCGGTTGCGAAAGAAATGCACGTCCTCGAACGGCCCCCGCCCCGGCGGGCCTTGGAGCCAGTAGGCGAACACCAGCACCGCACGGAACTCCGGGCCGAAGATGTTCTCCCACTCCTGCAGGCTGTCCACGTCCTCGCGCGTGACCCAGTTCTCCCACGCCCGCGAGGACCCGTCCCCCGCGCCCGGGCCCACCGGGAACTTCCGGCCCTTCACGTCCGCCAGAAGGTTCGGCCCGGCCTCCGAATACACCAGGAAGTCGAAGCTCTTGATCGACACCTCCGCGAACACGGCCTTCCTGGCCTCGTCCACCACCACGTAAGGCCAGCCCATCGCACGCAAGTACGCCTCAAACGCGGCCTCGTAATGTACGCTGCGACGACCCACCCAAGAAATCTCCGATTCCCGATTGTCGATTGAGCGGGTGCCATGGTTACGCGCCGTCCGCGTAACCATGCAAGGCCCGCCGCGCGGGAGGCTTCGCATGGTCAGGCAAACAACGGCCTGACCATGGCACCCACTTCATGTACGCAGCCGCTTCCTACAACTCCTCCGCCTCGATCCTATCCGCCCAATTCTCCAGTGTCTTCTCCCGATCGATCCCGCACATCCTGAGGAAGTCCGCCCTGGACAGCTCCACCTGCCTCCCCGATGCCAGGTCCTTCAGTGCGACCTTTTCGCCCTCGTCCTTCAGGATGGCGGCATACTTCGCGTTGGCCCGATTGGCCTGCTTGAGCTGCTTGCCGACGCTCTGCCGCCTGGGCGAGTACCCCACCGACAGGCCCCGCTGCCGAAGCGAACCCACTTCACCCAGGACCTGCCCGAAGAGCTCTTCGGCTTCGTCGATGAAGAAGCAGTCCAGCCGGGCGGCGAAGTCCGGCAGCTTGCCCTTCTGGTCCAGCAGGATCGACACCACCGGGTCCCCCATGCCGAACCCCGTCGCCCCCACCGCCGGGCCGCCCAGGACCTCCAGGAGGTTGTCGTACCGCCCCCCGCCGGCAATCGCCCGCAACTCCCCTGCCGCGTCGAACACCTCGTAAACCACCCCCGTGTAATACGCCAGCCCGCGGACGATCCGCAGGTCCAGCCGGCAGTACTCGCCCGCCCCCATCAACTCCAGGTACCCCAGCACGGCCTCGAGCTTGCGGATGTCCTCGGCCACCTCCTCGCCGCTACCCAGCAGCGCCCCCACCGCCTTCAGGTCGGTGGCGTCCTGGAAGGCGCACACCTTGGTCAGGCCGGCGGCGTCGATGCCCACGCCGGCCGCCATCTCGGCGAAGGCCTCGGGCGGCACCTTCTCGCGTTTGTCCAGCACGGCCAGGGCGGCGTCCATCTTCTCCGATGCCACCCCCACCGCCGCCAGCGTCGCCATCGTCAGCGGCCTGGAGCCGATCCGCACCACCACGTCCGACGGCGCCAGGCCCACCTCGCGCAGGAAGTCCACGCACGTGAAGATGCACTCCGCGTCGGCCATCTCAGCTTCCTCGCCGAGCCGCCCGCCGATCACGTCCACGTTCCACTGGAGGAACTCCCGCAGCCGCCCCCTCTGCGGGTTCTCCGCCCGAAACAGGCGCGGGATGGAGAACCACTTGATCGGCCTGGGAAGGGAGTTGATCCGGGCGTTGACCATCCTCGCCAGCGTGGGGGTGATCTCCGGGCGCAGCGCCAGCTCGCGTCCGCCGCGGTCGGTCAGGCTGAACAGCTGCGAGACGATCTCGTCGCCGCTCTTGACGCGGAACAGGTCCAGGTATTCCAGCACCGGCCCGTCGTACTCGACGAACCCGTTGCGGATGGACACCTCCCGCCACGTCCCGACCAGCCAGTTGCGAAGCGCCATCTCGTCGGGGTAAAAGTCGCGGGTTCCCTTTACGGACTGGAACGGCATAATTGTCTTCTCCGCGCGGCGTCGGGAATGGACCGTGCGCCAGGGAAGGCGCCCCGACGCCGCCGGCGGATTATAGCGGTGCAGGCCCGGGAATTCAAAAGACCTGCGCCCGCCACAGCGTACGGAGAGACGCCATGTCCGATTCGACGCCCACCCGCGACGACACGCTCGTCCTGCTGACCAGCCACAACACTACCGACCGGTCGCTCAGCCACGCGCTGGCCGTCGAGGCCGTGATGCGCCACTTCGCCCGCCATGCCGGCGAGGACGAGGACGTCTGGGGCGTCGTCGGGCTGATCCACGACGTGGACTACGAGCAGTACCCCGATCAGCACTGCCGCCAGGCGCCCGAGATCCTCGCCGCCCACGGCTGGCCGGAGGAGTTGATCCGCGCGGTCGTCTCCCACGGCTGGGGGATCTGCACGGACGTCGAGCCGTTGACGCGGATGGAAAAGGTCCTGTACGCCATCGACGAGCTGACGGGCCTGGTGGCGGCGGTCGCGCTGGTCCGCCCGTCCCGCAGCCTGGCCGATCTGACGGCCAAGTCCGTCAGGAAGAAGTGGAAGGACAAGCGATTCGCCGCCGGGGTGGACCGGGAGGTGATCGAAAAGGGCGCCGCCATGCTCGGGATGGAGCTGTCCGATCTGATCACCGAGGTCATCGAGGGCATGAAGCCCGTCGCCGACCAGATCGGCCTGGCGGGGAAAGCGGGCGAGTCCTGACCGACTCCCCCACCGCCCGCCTCAGTCGTAAAACCCGTCCTCCGTCTCCGCGACCAGTTGCGCCACCGCGTTGACGTTCACCATCTTCGCCGCCAGCGGGATCTCCTCGTGGCCGAGCATGAACTTGCGGTCGCCGCGCATCACGTCCAGCGTGTGCCGCACGTGGGCGGTGATGCCCTCGACCGAGGCCGTGGCGTACAGGGACGGGGCCACCCCGCCGATCAGCCAGATGTCGCCGAGCTTGCGGCGCATCTCCGGCAGGTCGGCGTTGCCCAGCGGCGGCGGCGTGATCGCCTCGATGCCGTCCAGGTCCACCTCCGCCAGCACGTCCACCATCTGCTTCAAATGCCCGCACTTGTGCGAGATCAGCAGCTTGCCGCCCTCGTGGGCGATCGCGGCGTAGTCGTTCAGCGGCGCCACGCAGTGCGCGGCGTACATGGCCGGGCCCGTCAGCATGGCCGACGTGTCCTCCATCGGGCGGAGGATCTCGCCCGGACCAGCGGCGGCCACGCGATAGAACTCCTTGTTCTTCTCGTGCATCGCCGCCATCAGCTCGACCATCTCGGCCTGGCAATCCATCATCGCCATCAGCGTCGGCTGGACGTCCATCACCCACATCAGCAGGTGCATCAGCGGCGTGGCGGGCACGTCCACGGTGGCCAGGCCGCTGCGGGCGATGTCCGCGGCCGCGGCCTCGTAGTCCGGCTCGTACGTCTCGTCCTCGACCATGGCGCGGTAGGCGGCGAAATCCCCGAGGCCCTTGATCAAGTGCTCCCGCGTGAAGACCGTGCCGCTGTCCGGGTCCCACTGCTGGCGGCGGCGGAGGTCCCCCACCGGGGTGCGGATCACCGTCTCACCCGTGGCGGCGTCCGCCTCGACCGTCACCCGATGCCGCACCACGCGGACCGGCTTGACCCGGTGCAGATGGTCGGCCCCGATCCGCCTGGCGCAGTCGGCCTCCATGGCGAGGTAGTCCTCCGCCTCCCCGGCCGCCCCCTCCACCTCCACCGCATCGGCGGACACGTTCGGCCCGGCGCGGGTCGCACCGACGGTCTTGCGGATGAACCCGGCGTTCAATTCGGGCACCCAGGGCAGCCGATCCGGCGTTCGCCCCGCCATCAGGTCTACAATTCGCTGGCAGGCCATTTCCAAGCCTCCTCCTTCAGGACGGTCTCAGAATAGCCCGGCCCGGCCGGCAAGTCCACCGGAAGGTGAATAGCTATTGACGGGTGTCTAATCGGACGATACATTGAAGGTCAGACGTTCCGGGTGAACGCGAACGCACTTCATACGTAGTATATTCTCGTCATCCGGCTTGGATTCCTTTCCGTTCCCGGCACGTCTGAGAGAGCTTCCGGCATCGGCCGCGGGCAAGGGACATCCGGGCGGTGAACTTGCGCCGCTCCCGGGGCGCATCCCTTTGGCATCGCCAAGCCTATGGCCTCGATCGAAGTCATCCAGGGCCCTGACAAGGGCCGGACGATCCCGCTGAGGGACTCCGAAGCGCTCATCGGCAGGGAGGGCGACACCCTCCGGCTGAGCGACAGCACCGTCTCGCGCCGGCACGCCCGCCTCAGCCGGGAGAAGGGGCGGTGGTTCATCGAGGACCTCGGCTCTGCCAACGGGACGTTTCTCAACAGCGCCCGGATCACCCGCCCTGCCCGGCTGCACGTGGGCGACCAGATTCGCTGCGGGCAGACGCTGCTGGTGTTCGGCGGGCCCATGCCGCACGCCCCGCCGATGGACGTGGACGAGAACGGCGGGTTTCTCGAAACCACCATCCGCGCCTCCGTGCCCGCCAACGACGACTCGGTCATTATCCCCACCCCCGAGGCCGGGGCCGAGGCCATCGGGACGCTGCGGGTCATCTACGACTTCGCCAACGAGGTCTCCTCCCTCTTGGACCTGCGGCAACTGGCCGAGCGGGTGATGAACCTGACGTTCGACCTGGTGCCCGCCGAGCGGGGGTTCGTGCTGCTGTTCGGGCCCGAGGGCGAGTTGATCCCCATGGCCAGCCGCTACCACGACGAGGGCGGCGGCGACGGCAAGCCCCTGCCCATCAGCCGGACCATCATCAACGAGGTGGTCACCCGGCAGGTCGGCATCCATTCCTACAACGCGATGCACGACAAGCGGTTCAGCGCGGGCGAGAGCGTCCACGACTACGGCATCCGCTCGGCGATCTGCGTGCCCATCAAGGGCCGGGAAAAGGTCCTGGGCGTCATCCACGTCGACGCCAGCGAGGGTCAGGACCCCTACTCCACCGAGCAGCTCCGGCTGCTGACGGCCATCGGGTCCCAGACGGGCCTGGCCGTCGAGAACGTCCAACTGTACCAGTCGGCGGTCAAGTCCGAGCGGCTTGCCGCCGTCGGCGAGACCGTCGCCGCGCTCAGCCACCACATCAAGAACATCCTCCAGGCCCTCGGCGGCGGCGCCGACGTCGTGGAGCGCGCCCTGCTGGAGGGCAACGTCGACCGGGCCGGGTCGACCTGGCCGATCATCCGGCGGAACATCGACCGGATCAACATCGTCATCCTCAACATGCTGGCTTACTCCAAGCCCCGGCGCCAGGTCCTGGAGAGCGTCAACGTCAATCACGTCCTCAACGAGTGCGTCGAGCTGGCCACACCGCTGGCCGACGAGAACGGGATCGCCCTGATCACCGACCTGAACGACCTGCCGCCCGTGCCCGCCGACGCTGGCGGGCTCCACCAGGCCTTCCTGAACCTGCTGACCAACGCACTGGACGCCGTCAGGCCCCAGGAAGGCGCCGTCACCATCGCCAGCGACTTCGACCCCCTCACCCGGGTCATCACCGTCCGCGTCAGCGACAACGGCGCGGGGATCCCCCCGGAGGAGCTGGACAGGATCTTCGAGCTCTTCCACACCACCAAGGGCGCCCGCGGCACCGGCCTGGGTCTGGCCGTCACCCGCAAGGTCGTCCGCGAGCACAACGGCACGATCACCGTCGACAGCGCCCCGGGCAGGGGCACCACCTTCACCGTCAGACTCCCCAGCCGCACCGGGACCCAGGTCTCCTCCGGCGACACCCACACCCCCTGACCCCCGGGTGCCCCCTCCCCGCCCCACCGCCGGCACAAACGCCTTGCACTGACCGGGGTTCCACGTTTTCCCCGTCTGGTAACACCCCGCGATGTCACATAGCCCTTGGGGGCGGGGAACCTTGGGCGGCCTGGCGTGTCCAATCCTTCGGAAAGGAGCGTTCGGCCATGGGTCATGTCGCAGTCGCCATCGCGTTGTCCGGGGTGTTGGCGGCCCCGGTCGCCGGCCTGTCGGACGAGGGGGCGCGCCCTGGCTTGCGCATCTATGCCGGCCCGTGGGGACGGATTGAGGCCGGTTTTGTGCCGCAGGCCGCCCACGCGGTCGTCGGCGAGCCGGTGTTCTTCGATTTCGTGGTCCGCAATGTGGGCAGCAGCACGATTGCCTTCACGATGGGCGGCGACGACCGGGGTTCGCCCCGCCACAACCGGTTCACCGTCGTCGTACGCCCGGTGGGTCCTCCAGGCACCCAAGAGCCGCTGACGGACCCCCACGGGTACACCCATGGCGGCGGTCAGGTCTCGCCGGTCGCCCTCGGCCCGGGACAGGAATTCCGCCAGTCGCTCCTGCTGCAGAACTGGGCCCGCCTGGACATTCCGCCCCACCTGCTTTCCGACTCCCAAGCCGCCCCGCCCGGCTCGCCCGGGACAGGGCCCGGCGCCCTCCTGGCTGTCACGGCGTCCTACACGTTGGGGATCCGGCCCAACGGCAGTTCCGAGACGGCGCCCACACCGGTGCACGTGGCGGACGGGTTCATGCTTCGCCTGTCGCCGGCGGACGAGGAGTCCATGGCCGCGGTCGTCCGACGGTTCTCCGCCCAGTGTGACAGCCAGGAGGAGGCGCGTCGGCGGAACGCCTGGACGGCCCTGGGCATGATCCGCCGGCCCGACGCCGTCGACGACCTGCTGGCGGCCCTTGCCCAGGCCGACACCGATAAGCGAACCGACGATGCCCCTGGGATCCTCCACGCGTTGAACCGCCACGATGAAGACAAGCGGGTCCTGCCCGCCATCATCGCGGTCGCCCGGGACGGCAACCACGTGGGCCAGCCAACGGCGTGCTGGCTGCTGACGCGGATCGACAGCCCGGAAAGCCGCCAGACGCTGCTCGATCTTGCCCAGACCTCCAGGCCGGAGGTCCAACGCGAAGCCATCTTCGGTCTGGGCCAACTGAAGGAACGGCGAGCCCTGCCCATCCTCCGCGCCCTGCTGAGCAAGACGGGCGAGCACGACCTGCTGCGAGGTCGGATCGCCTGGGCGATGTGCCGCATCGGGGAGAAGCTCGACCGAGACTGGGTGATGGGCGTGATCCAGCGCTGGCCGGACTTTGCGGATGACGACGGCGGGACGGTACGCCTGGTCGCCGAGCACGGCGACCTGAATGACGCCCGCGCCTTGGCCCGCTGCCTCCGCGACGACACGTCCGCGAAGATCAGCGGGTACAACAAGTCCCTGATCGACGCCATCGTCAAGCTTGGCGGGCCGGATTACCCATACCGCTGCCTGGACGGCAAGCTCCGGGAGGCCCCCGCCTTGCAGGCCGCCAACCGCAGAACGGTCGAGGGCTACCGCACCTGGGCCAAACCGTAGATCCTTCGCGAACAGGCCGCGGCGTCAGTGCGGGTCGATCACCCGCCCGTAGCGGAACGTGGGGTTCGGCCGGCCCGGGCGGAGGCTCTTCATGCTCCTTCTCCGCCTATCCACGGCAATCAGAGCCTCAGCTCCAGCGGGGAGGTCACGCCGATCGTCTGGCCCTCGCCGTCGCCGGCAGGGCTCGGCACGATGCCCAGCCGGATGTAGGTCGGATGGACCAGCCTGCCCAGCATCGGCAGGCGCGTGGCGAACAGGCCGGCGGCGAGGATGCAGCCGGTCCCGCCGATCGCCACCGCGATCGGGGCGCTCAGCGTCTTGGCCAGCCAACCCGCCAGCAGGGCTCCGAACGGTCCCATGCCCATGAACGACATGACGTAGAAGCTCATCACCCGCCCCCGCTTGTCGTCGTCGACGATCGTCTGCAACAGCGAGTTGCTGGCGGCGAACTGGATCATCATCCCGAAGCCCGCCACGGCCAGCAGGGCCAGCGACAGGTACAGGTTTCGGGAGAAGGCAAACGCGATCAGCGAGGCCCCGAACAGGGTGCTGGCCATCACCAGCACCCGCCCCAGCCCGCGGACGTTCTTGCGGGAGGCCAGAAACAACGCCCCGCCCATCGCCCCGATGCCGCTGGCGGCCATCAGGAAGCCCAGGGTCTGCGGCCCGCCGCGGAGGATCTCTTTGGCGAACACCGGCATCAGCACGCCGTACGACATGCCCAGCAGGCTGATCGTCCCCAGCAGCATCAGGATGGCCCGGATCGGCACAAAGCCCACGGCGTACTCGACCCCTTCCCGGAGGTTTTGAAGGACGTGGGACTTGCGGGCGGGCCGGGCCGGGGCGTCGATTCGCATCGCCAGCAGGGCCGCGATCACGGCGACGAACGTCACCCCGTTGAGCAGGAAGCACGGGCTCTCGCCGGCGATCGCGATCAGCACCCCCGCCAGCGACGGCCCGACCAGGCGGGCGCCGTTGACCAGGAACGAGTTCAGGGCGATGGCATTGGGCAGGTCGTCGCGGGATTTCAGCATCTGCACCACGAACGACTGGCGGATCGGGATGTCGAAGGCGTTGATCAGGCCCAGCAGAATGCTGAGCAGGATGATGGGCCAGACGTCCTCCACTCCGGCGATGGTCAGGGCGGCCAGGGCGAACGCCTGGAGCATGGCCACGGTCTGCGTGACGACCAGCAGCTTGCGCCGGTCGGTGTGGTCGGCCAGCACGCCGGCGAACGGGGCGACCAGGAACGCCGGGATCTGGCTGGCGAAGCCCACCACGCCCAGCAGCAGGTACGATCCGGTCAGTCGGAACACCAGCCACCCCAGCGCGGTCCGCTGCATCCACGTGCCGATCAGCGACATCCCCTGGCCGAGGAAGAACAGCCTGTAGTTGCGGTGCGCCAGCGCCCGCGTGGCCGGCCGGAGCCGCTGCCAGACCGCCCCGGCGGCTGTGCGCAGCCTCCCGGAACGGGTTGAGGATGATTCCACCGAGCTCATGCAGGGCGCCTCACATTGGCTGACACGGACAAAACACGTATGATACCGCCTGGAGCCCGCGCGGTCCAGAGACCGGTCCGATGCGGGTTGGAAACCTCTGGCGGGGACGGGGCGTATGGCGTATAATGCTTCGTGCTGACAGACACTTGGGGGCGAACGGTTTCGACCGGGCGTCTGCGGTGTCGGTGGCGTGCCCAGGTTCCAGGAGGCCTGGTAAAACACCTGGAA
>DASRZG010000611.1:0-10788 GCA_035686585.1 Phycisphaerae bacterium | reverse complement strand
TACGACCTGCCCGCCAACCAGTGGCGCGTGCTGGAGACCGACACCCATCCGCCCGCCGACAAGACCGCCCCCGTCATGGCGGCCGACACGCGAAACGGCATCGTCCTGTGCGTCCTGTACAACGAAGGCAAGCTGGAAACGTGGGCGCTCGACGTGGCCAGGCGGACGTGGCAACGGCTGAGGCTGCCGGCCGAGCCCGACCCCTCCGGTGCCCGCAACCGCGTGTTGGTCTACCTGGAAGACCGCAACCTCTTCGTGCTGGAAAACCGCACCCAGGACCAGCAGCAGATCTGGACCTTCCGCTACGCCGACGCCCCGCCGCCGGCACCGCGGCCCGCGAATCTCCGCCTGACGACCACCGCCTACGCCACCGGCGGCGCCCAACTGGGGTGGGATGCCCCCGCCGACGGGAAGGGGAAATACAACGTCTACCGCGGAGCGGGCGAGGAGCCGTGGAAGGTGGACCTCAAGCTCGTGGCCAAGGCCGTCTCCGGCGGATCGTACACCGACGGCGGGCTGGAGCCGGGCAGGACGTACTTCTACCAGGTCCGCCCCGTGGACGAGGCCGGGGAGGAAGGGCCCGGATCGTTCCTCGCCCGGACCTCCCCCGCCGCGGCCGCCGACCCGGTGGTGTCGGTGATCTCCGCCAGGCGGGTGGAGTTGTCCTGGCCGGCGGCGGAGGCCAAGGACGTGATCGGCTGGCACGTGGAGCGGGCGCCGGTGAGCGTCTACTCGTCCGCCCAGGTCAAGCAGATCGCCGGGCGGACGAAGGCCGCCTCCGACCTGGCGGTCGGCAAGCTGCGGCGGATCGGGACGTTCGAGCGGCTCACGAAGTCCTTCCTCCCGCAGCCGCACTACGTGGACGAAAGCCTGGACCTGTCCAAGCCGACCGACGCCACCGCCGGCGAGATCGTCGGCTCGTGGCAGACGCCGGCGAGCGATCTCGTCCCGGAGGGCAAGGCGTATCGGTACGGGGTGTGGGCGTACCGGGTTCGGGCGGTCAACCGCCTCGGCGTGGTCGGCGGGCCCTCGCCGTACGTGTTGACGATCCCCTCGGCCGTACGAAACGTCTTCGCCAAAGAGGCCGACCCGGCCTCGGCCGAGCTGAAGTGGCAGGCCAACCGGGAAAAGGGCCTCCGGGGCTACCTCCTCTACCGTCTCGCCGGCCGGTGGAACAGCAACCCGGTGGACCTGCTGACGCCCGAGCCGCTGGCCGGGACGGGATTCACCGACTCGGCCGCCGGCGAGGCCACGCGGCGATACTTCATCGTGGCTGTGGACGCCCTGGGGCAGCAGGGGCTTCCGTCGAGGCCCGTCTGGTCCCGGCGGGAGTGGGCGCGGTTCTACGTTCCGTACGCGGGCCCGTGGCATCAGTAGCCTTCGCCGCCGCGGGACGCTCCTTGGCCGCGGGGGCGGCCTTGGCCTTGGCGCGGATCTCCGTCAGCTCCTGCCAGAGGGGCTTGACGGCGGTGCGCTCGTACTTGGCGCCCTCGCGGAGCTTGACGGTGATCATGGGCTTGGCCGGGCCCGTGTAGAGGGTCTTGTCCCCCGCC
This sequence comes from Phycisphaerae bacterium, assembly GCA_035686585.1. GTDB lineage: Bacteria > Planctomycetota > Phycisphaerae > SM23-33 > SM23-33 > DASRZG01. The sequence goes on along the minus strand of DASRZG010000611.1, from coordinate 9,235 downwards.
GCCACCGTGACGGGCTTGGCCATGTCCAGGAGCTTCTCCGACAGGTACAGGTCGAGCGAGGCGATCAGCTCGTCGGCCTTGACCTCGATGCGGTTGTCCTTGCCCACCTGCACGTCGAAGACGGCCCTCTGGTCGGCGGCGTCCTTGACCAGGACCGCGTCCACCCAGAAGGCCCGGGAGAACTGCTTGCCCTCGACGATGTGGACCACCCGCTTGGGCCAGGGATTGAGCTTATGCTTGTCGAAGAAGTCGGTGAGCAGCTTGACGTCTTCCTTGAACGGCCTGGCGGGGGAATGCCCGCCGGGGAAGACCTTCCAGGTGACGTCGCAGCCGGCCTGCTTCATCAGGTCAAACTCGATCTGGCCGGTGTCGCGGAAGTTGTCTCCCTCCCCGTGCAGCATGAGCGTGGGCACATTCAGCAGGTACTTGACACACAGGTCGCGCCGGTTGCGGTCCGGCTTCTCGCGGAGGTCCGAGCAGACCGGGGCGATGGCGGCGAACCAGTGCGGATGCCGCCACGCCTGGATCAGGATCTCCTGCCCCCCGCGGGAAAAGCCCGTCCCGTAGATCCGGAACGGGTCGATGTTGTACTTGCCCGCCAGGGCGGTCAGGTCCGATCGGATCGCCGCCGTGCATTGCGCGCCCTTGCCCCCGGCATGGACGACGAAGTACGGCGTCTCCTTCATCCGCTCCGGGGCGGGATTGTCCTGTGTCGAGACCACCACCGGCCAGGCCTTGTCGGGGGTGTAGTCCTTCGGAACGCTGAGCAGGCCGGCCGAGGCAATCCCGGCCGTCAACAGCACGACCGCAACGGTCCACGTGCGGGTATTCGACATGGGAAGTCTCCTTATTGACGTTCCCATTGTCCTCTTCCGGGCGGGCAAGTCAATGGTCCGTCACTCCCCGCCGGCTCAATTCCGACTTAGCCGACTGGTATATGTCCTTCTTTTGGGGTTTTGGATTTGATCCACGGCCGGGCAGATGATAGTTGTACAGGACGCCGAGCCGTTTGGCGTACGAGAAATGGAGTCCCCCGCCCTGGTTCCGCGATATCGGCCCATGCCGTACCGAGACGGTCGGATGTCGAATCCCGCTGCTTTCCTGGCGCTTCCGCGCCGAGCGGGACGGTCCCGGGACGTTTTCGGGGCGTCGCCGTCGGCGAGGTGCCCACGACAAGGAGAACGCAACGATGGCTTCATCCGTTCCATCGGACATTGAGATCTCACGGGCCGCGACGCCCCGGCCGATTACCGAGATCGCCGCGGCGGCGGGGATCGAGCCTCGGTATCTCGAGCCCTACGGCGATGTCAAGGCCAAGGTCAAGCTGTCGATCCTGGAGGCGCTGGCGGACCGCCCCAACGGCAAGTACATCGACGTGACCGCGATCACCCCGACCCCGCTGGGGGAGGGCAAGACCACCACCTCGGTCGGGCTGACGCAGGCGCTGGGCAAGATCGGCAAGGACGTCTTCCTGTGCATCCGCCAGCCGTCGATGGGCCCGACGTTCGGCATCAAGGGCGGCGCCGCCGGCGGGGGCTACAGCCAGGTGATCCCCATGGAGGAGTTCAACCTCCACCTCACCGGCGACCTCCACGCCGTCTCCATCGCCAACAACCTGCTGGCGGCCGCCATCGACGCCCGGATCAAGCACGAGGCCCACGCCGGCGAGAAGAGCTGGGAGGCCACCGGGCTGCCCCGGCTGAACATCGACCCGGACACCGTCACCTGGCGGCGCGTGGTCGACGTCAACGACGCCGCGCTGCGCTTCGTCGAGATCGGCCAGTCGGACGGGTGGCTGGACGGGCCCAACCGCCGCACGGGCTTCGACATCTCCGTCGCCAGCGAGATCATGGCCATCCTCGCCCTGGCCACCGACGTGAAGGACATGCGGAAGCGGCTGGGACGGATCATCATCGGCATGAACACCGGCGGCGACCCCGTCACGGCCGAGCAGATCGGCTGTGCGGGCGCGATGATGGTGCTGATGAAGGACGCCATCAAGCCCAACCTCATGCAGACCCTCGAAGGCCAGCCCGCCTTCGTCCACGCCGGGCCCTTCGCCAACATCGCCCAGGGCAACAGCTCCATCATCGCCGACCGGATCGCCCTGAAGCTGGCCGACTACGTCGTCACCGAGTCGGGCTTCGGCGCCGACATCGGCATGGAGAAGTTCTTCGACATCAAGTGCCGCATCTCCGGCCTCCAGCCCGACTGCGTGGTGCTGGTGGCGACGATCCGGGCGCTGAAGATGCACGGCGGCGGGCCCAAGGTCACCCCCGGAAAGCCCCTGCCCGCCGAGTACGTCCAGGAGGACCTCGATCTGCTGGAAAAGGGCGTCTGCAACCTGGTCCGGAACATCCAGATCGCCAAGATGTACGGCGTGCCGGTGGTGGTGGCGATCAACCGCTTCCCCGCCGACACCGACGCGGAGGTGGAGCTGGCCCGGAAGGCCGCCGAGGCCGCCGGGGCCGAGGCCGCCGTCATGAGCGACCACTGGGCCCGCGGCGGCGCGGGTGCCGTCGAGCTGGCCAAGGCCGTCGTCGCCGCGTGCGAGCAGCCCTCCCACTTCCGGCTTCTCTACGGCGACGACATCCCGATCAAGCAGAAGATCGAGACCATCTGCAGGAAGGTCTACCGGGCCGCGGAGGTGACCTACTCGTCCAAGGCCAACGCCCAGATCCTCTCCTACGAGCGGGCGGGCCTGAGCCGCCTGCCAATGTGCATGGCCAAGACGCACCTGAGCCTCTCGCACGACCCGGCCCTCAAGGGCGTGCCCGAGGGGTTCACCGTGCCGGTCCAGGAGGTCCGCGCCGCGGCCGGGGCGGGCTTCCTCTACCCGCTGCTGGGCACCATGCGGACCATGCCCGGGCTGCCCACCCGGCCGGCGTTCATGGACGTGGACCTCGACGACGACGGCCACGTGGTCGGGATGTTCTGATTCGAACGCCGCGAGCCCGGAAACGTATAATCGGTTCCGGGACCGGCGCCGGGACGGCCCGTCGCCAACTGGAGACGCACCGATGCGTGATGCGGACCTGACTTCCAAGGACATCGAACGGCTTGGCAGCCCGTGCGAGCTGATGGACCGCGAGTGGGCCCCCTGCCGGTACAACTGCCCCGCCCACGCGGACGTCCGAGGCTACATCGAGGCCGCCGCCGAGGGCCGGCTGGGCGAGGCGATCGACATCATCCGCGCCAACCTGCCGTTCGCCGCCGTCTGCGGGCGGATCTGCCACCACCCCTGTGAGGCCAACTGCCGCCGCCAGGACGTCGACGACCCCGTCGCCATCCGCGAGATCAAGCGCTTCGTGGCCGAGACGCAAGGCGCCGCCGGCTCGACGGTGGAAAAGGCCCCCGCCCAGGACAAGGCGCGGGTCGCCATCATCGGCGCCGGCCCGGCGGGCATGTCCGCCGCCCTGTGGCTGGCCAAGGCGGGCTTTCGCCCCACCGTCTTGGAGAAGTTCCCCGTCGCCGGCGGCATCCCCGCCACCGCCATCCCCGGCTACCGCCTGCCGCGGGAGGTGGTCCGGATCGACCTGGACTGGATCTGCGCCCACGGCGTCGAGATCGTCACCGGCGCCGAGATCGGCAAGGGAAAGACCATCCCGTCCCTGCTGGAAGAGGGCTTCGAGGCCGTCCTGATCGCCACGGGACTGTCGGCGTCCAGGCTGCTGCCGATGCCGGGTGCCGACCACCCGCGCGTCCTGGGGGCGCTGGAGTTCCTGACCGACCTGAGCTTCGACCGAACGCCCGACGTGGGCAAGTCCGTCCTGGTCATCGGCGGCGGCAACGTCGCCTGCGACTGCGCGCGATCGGCCGTGAGGCTGGGCGCCTCCGTCCGCATGATGTGCCTGGAAAACGAGCAGGAGATGCCCGCCTGGGACTGGGAGCGCCGCGAGGCCGAGGAGGAAGGCGTCCAGATCACCTTCCGCCGCGGGCCGGTGGAGGTGCTGACGGCGGGCGGGAAGATCACCGGCGTCCGCACCCGCGGGGTCACGCGCGTCTTCGACGAGGCGGGCCGGTTCGACCCGCGGTACGACGACGCCGACCTGTCGGAGATCGCCTGCGACACCGTCATCATCGCCATCGGGCAGATGGCCGAGACCGGCTTCCTGGAAGGCAGCGGCCTGGCCACGGACGAGCGCGGACGGATGGCGTACGACCCCGCCACGCACCAGACGTCCGACCCGCGGGTCTTCGCCTGCGGCGAGATCGTCACCGCGCCGGGGTCGGTGGTGGAGGCGGGCGAGCACGGGCGGAGGGCGGGGAGGGCGATCGCGATGCACCTGGCGGGCGAGGCGATCGAGATCGACGATTCCCTTCCGCCGTTCATCGACTGCATCGACGAGCCCACCGCCGGGAAGGTCCTGAAGGTGGACCGCCACCGCGCGCCGACCGACCCCGCCGACCGGCGCAAGAAGGCCTTCACTGAGTTCGAGCACACCTACGCCGAGCCCGCCGCCCTGGCCGAGGCCCGGCGGTGCATGAACTGCGGCAGCGGCGCGGAGGTGCTGGTCGACAAGTGCGCCGCCTGCCTGACCTGCCTGCGGGTCTGCCCGTTCGACATCCCCGTGGTCACCGACGTCGCCCGGATCGAATCCACCCGCTGCCAGGCATGCGGCATCTGCATCGCCGAGTGCCCCGCCAACGCCATCGTCGCCCGGGGGCGGGAGCTGGGCGACCTGGTCCAGCGGACGCGGGCCGTCCTGGCCGACATGGACGCGGCGCCGCGGCGGATCGCGTATGTCTGCGGCCACCATGCCGCCCGCGCCGACTGGGCCGGGCAGGTCGAGCCGGTCGACGGGGTCGCCGAGATCTACCTGCCCTCCACCAGCCGGATCAGCGCCGCCGACCTGCTGCACGCCTTCGAGCACGGCGCCGACGCGGTGTACGTGGTCACCAGCCCCGACGGGGCCGAGCGCTATCCCCAGACGGCCGAGCGGACCCGCCGGCGCGTCCACCAGGCCCGCGGCCTGCTGGCCGAGGTCGGCATCGCCCCCGACGCCCTGCAACTGCTGACCGTCGGCGACAAGGACCGCTCCGGAGTCGCCGCGGCACTGGGCGCGGCGATCGGCGGAGAGGAACAGACGAATTGAGCCGCGAAGGGCGAGAAGAGGCAAATGTCGAATAGCGAATACCGAATGTCGAATGTCGAAATACCGGACCTCCACTTCGGAGTTCGTTATTCGGTGTTCGTTATTCGATATTGCTGTTTGCCGCTCCCCTTCGTGGTTCCCGCTGTTAAGCCCCCAGGAGACGACGAATGATTGTCGCGGAACGAAAGCCGTTTGAAGAGATCCTGGAGCTTCTCGGGGACGCCTCGAAGGTGCTGGTCCTCGGCTGCGGCAGTTGCGTGACCGTCTGCCTGACCGGCGGGGAGCGGCAGGCGGAGATGCTGGCCTCGCAGCTTTGCCTCACCGCCCGCCGGAACGGCAGGGAGCTGACGGCCGACTTCGACTGCATCACCCGCCAGTGCGACCGGGAGTTCACCGAGGACCTCCGCGACCTGTCGGGCTACGACGCGGTCGTGTCCATCGCCTGCGGCGTGGGCGTGGGCTTCATGAGCGGGCTGCTGCCCGACGTGAAGATCCTGCCCGGCCTGAACACCACCTTCTACGGCGCCAACACGGCCTCGGGCCTGTGGGAGGAGTACTGCCACGGCTGCGGGGACTGCGCCCTGGGCTGGACCGGCGGCATCTGCCCCATCGCCCGCTGCGCCAAGAGCCTGATCAACGGCGCCTGCGGCGGGACCAACGACGGCAAGTGCGAGGTCAGCAAGGACATGGACTGCGCCTGGCACCTGATCTACCACCGCCTGAAGGACCTCGGCCGGCTGGAGGAGCTGCGGAAGATGCGCCCGGCCCGGCAGTGGAGCAAGGACCGCGGCAAGGGCGTCCGGCGCCTGTCGCGTGAGGAGATGGCCGAAGTGACCTCGGAGGCCGCCCAATGAGCGAACCCGTCAGCAAACTGCAGCAGGCGCTGGAGGCAGGGGAGTTCGTCGTCACCGGCGAGATCGGCCCGCCCAAGGGAACCAACGTCGCCCCGGCCCTGCACGAGGCCGAGGAGTACCTCAAGGGCCGGGTCGCCGCCGTCAACGTCACGGACATCCAGACCGCGGTGATGCGGCTGGGGTCGATGGCCGCCTGCCACATGCTGACCGAGCTGGGCATCGAGCCGATCTTCCAGATGGTCTGCCGCGACCGCAACCGCCTGGCGCTGCAGTCGGACCTGCTCAGCGCCTACGCCCTGGGCATCCGCAACGTGCTGGCCCTGACCGGCGACCACGTGGCCATGGGCGACCACGCCGACGCCAAGTGCGTCTTCGACCTCGACTCGGTCGGCCTGCTGGAGGCGATGGCCCTGCTGGAAAGCGGCACGGACATGGGCGTGGACATGAAGGGCCGGCCCAACACCCTCGACGGCGTCCCGTCGTTCTTCAAGGGCTGCTGCGTCACCCCCTGCGCCGACGAGGTCGCCCCGCAGATCATCAAGCTGGCCAAGAAGGTCGCCGCCGGCGCCCAGTTCGTCCAGACCCAGGCCGTCTACGACCCCGCCGCCTTCGAGCAGTTCATGAACGACATCGCCGACATCCGGGTCCCCGTCCTGGTGGGCATCGTCGTGCTGAAATCGCCCGGCATGGCCAAGTACATGAACCGGTCCGTCCCCGGCGTGAAGGTGCCCGACGCGCTGATCCAGCGCCTCACCGACGCGCCCAAGCAGGACCTCAAGAAGGTCGCCACCGAGATCGCCGCCGAGCTGGTCGCCGCCATGAAGTCCATGTGCCAGGGCGCCCACCTGATGACCCTCGGCTGGGACGACTGCGTCCCCGGCATCATGGAGCAGGCCGGCCTGGCGTAAACGACAACGACTGGCCGCAGAGCCGCAGAGGGAGCAGAGAAGAAGAGCAATCAGACCGATCAGTCTGATCAGTCTGATCCGTCCGATCAGTCTGATTGTTCTTCCCCGCGTGTCCTCTGCGACCTCTGCGTCTCTGCGGCCCATTCTGCAAGCCGAACGAAAGGAGACTCACGTGGCCGCGACGATTATTGACGGCGAGGCCGTCGCCGAGCGGATCAAGCAGCAGGTCCAGGCCGAGGCCGCCAAGCTGGCCGCCGCCGGCAGGACGCCCCACCTGGTGGCGATCCAGGTCGGCGAGAACCCCGCCTCGAAGATCTACACCAACATGCAGGCCAAGGCCTGCGAGTCCGTCGGCATCGAGTACGAGCTGCTCAACCTCCCCGACGACACCACCGCCGACGCCCTCACCGCCAGGATCGCCCAGCTCAACGCCGACGAGAAGGTCACCGGCCTGATCCTCCAGATGCCTCTGCCGGCCGGGCTCGATGCCCGCCGTGCCCAGGTCGCCATCGCGCCCGCCAAGGACGTCGAGGGGATGCACCCGGAGAACATGGGCCGGCTGTTCTACGGCGGCGGCGTGGTCGCCCCCTGCACGGCCGTGGCCGCGGTCGAGCTGCTCAAGCGGACCTGTCCGGACCTCACCGGCAAGGAGACGGTCGTCGTCGGCCACAGCGAGATCGTCGGCAAGCCCATTGCCGCCATCCTGCTGCAGTCGCCCAGCGCCTCGCCCACCGTCACCGTCTGCCACGTGGCCACGAAGGACCTCCCCGCGCACACCCGCCGGGCGGAGGTGCTGATCGTCGCCACGGGCGTCTCCCAGGCCCGGTGGCTGGGCTACAGCCGCCGCAAGAAGGCCGGCGAGAACCCGCCGCTGCCGGACCTGTCGCCGCTGATCACCGCCGACATGCTGGCCGAGGGCGCCATCGTCATCGACGTGGCCATGAACCGCATCCCCAAGGGCTTCGACGCCAACGGCGAGCCCCTCAAGAACGACAAGGGCAAGATGGCCATGGTGACCGTCGGCGACGTGGACTTCGAGGCCGCCAAGGAGAAGGTGGCCGCCATCACCCCCGTCCCCGGCGGCGTGGGACCCGTGACGGTGGCGATGCTCCTGAAGAACACCGTCGCGTGCGCCAAGGCCCTCGCGTGAGCCTCTCTCGCCCGCTGGCGGATTCAGGGGATGGGGGGTGGGGAAGCGGCAGAAGAAGAAGAGATGGCAGGGATGCAGGGGATTCAGGGGATGAGAGGCGGGGTGGAAACAGCAGAAGGGGTGGAAGAATGTCCCTGACATGATGTCCCCCGACATGTCCCCGCCCTTAACACTTCCGGCCTTGCGGCAGTCGGAGTATGCTGCCTGGCGGCAGAGCCGCCCCGAAGATGGCCACGGGAAGTCGGGCACATGATAGACACAGAACCCAGACTACGGCTTGATGACGCCCGGTGGGCGCTGCTGCTCATCGTTGGAGTCTTGAGCATTGTTATCCGGGCGTTGCCGGCCGATCAACCCTCCCGTGGCCCGGCTGCGACCGGGCCGGCCGAGCGCAGGCCTGTGAAGTGGCACCTGTACGGGCCCTGCGACGAGGCGAAGATCGTCGCCCACGACGACGGCGCGCTGTGGTTCCTGATGGGACCCTACGCCGGCGGACAGGTCCTCTGGCGGTATGATCTGAAGACCCAGCGCCTTGCGGCTACGTCGATGCTCGATGACCTGCCCAACGGCAAAGAACCCTCGGCGCTCAATCCGGGCAAGGGTTTCTGCCCCGCCGGTCCGCTGACGTTCCGCAACCGGACATGGGTGCAGGGCGACGGATGGTCGAGCATCCCGGTGATCAAGGGCCTCTTCGGGCCGATCCTGGCGTTGGCTCAGGACGGACAACTGTTCGGTGCCGTCGGCACGCCCCACGGAGAACGCACGCTGATGAAGTGGGACGGCCGGTGGAAGAAAGTTGGCACTTTGCCGGAGTTCGCGCACGGTACGCCGTTTGCGGTCCTGGATGGCGGGTATATGCTCCTGGGGCTGGGAGGATGGGACAGCGGCCAACTGGCCTGGATCGGCGCCGACGGCGAGACCCGCAAAGACTGGTACCTGCCCAAGGAGCGGCACTATCCCGATCGCCAGCTTACTCGAGTTGGCGACAAGGTGTACGCAACGTACCTCACGGGGTGGAACCCCACCGAGGAGATACTGTACGAACTGACCTGCGACGGCCCGAAGGAGAAGGCCCGTGGCGACGTGGTGGGCGTCGACCTGTCCGGCAGGGGGTTTCTCAAGGCCACCGTTGAGCGGAAGCTGGGTTACTGTCGCCAGTGGAAGATTGAGAGCATTCCCGCCGGCGAGACGGTGATTACGCCGCCGCTGCCGGGTGCACATAAAGGC
>DASRZG010000610.1:0-3022 GCA_035686585.1 Phycisphaerae bacterium | reverse complement strand
ACGGGCCTGTTCGTCCGGACCATCCACAAGCCGGGCAGGACGTACTACGCGGTCGTCCGCGCGGTCGACGGCAAGGAGGACAGCCCCGACGGCGTGGCCGCCCTCGCCGAGCCGGTGGACGAGAAGGTCGCCCCGCCCGGGGCCGTGCTGCTGAAGAAGCTGGCCGAGCGGTACTACGTCTACGCCTTCTTCGCCGACTACGAGGTCTTCAATCCCGACGGCGTGGAGGACAACTGGGACGGCTACGTCCACGTCTTCCAGATCCGCGCCCCCGACCCGAAGCGCAAGGACGTGGGCCCGGAGCCCTATCCCGTGTCGTTCCGCCTGCACGCTTACGGGGCGTACCAGGACTGGAACATCGGGTACTGCTGGCCCGGCACGCACGTGTGCGTGCGGCTTCTGGACTACCACCTGACGTGGTGGTACGGCTACAGCGACGAGCTGCCCCGGCTGGAGGGGCGCAACCGCGTCCCGCCGCCGGGGAAGGTGGTCAACTTTACCGAGCAGCGGCTGCTGCAGGTGGCCCGGTGGCTGGCGGGCAATCCCAAAAACTTCCCCTTCCGCGTCGACCCCGAGCAGTTCAGCGTCATGGGCGGGTCGATGGGCGGCACGGGCACGCACTACGTGGGGCTGCGAAACGGCGACGTCTTCGCCGGTGCATTCGCCGACGAGGGCATCTTCAACTGGGCGGCGGCGCCGAAGTTCAATCACTGGCTCGGCAACGTCCTGCCCAAGTTCGGCCCGCAGGACCGCAACGACATGACCAACGAGGGCGCCCCGGTGTACGAGGTGCTGGACCTGCCGGAGTGGGTGGCGGCCCGGCCGCAGCGGGAGATGCCGTTCCTGAGCATCGGGCAGGGCAGCATCGACACGGTCATCCCCTTCCACGGCCTGGTGGCGTACTTCAAGGCCCTGGAGGCGGCCCGGCAGCCCTTCGCCGGCGGGTGGACGATGGCGGGCCACTCGCCGTGGGTGGGATCGCGCTCGCCGATGGACTACAAGCTGCTGCGGCGGGACGAGGTCCTGCCCGCCTTCGCCAACGCCTCGTGCAACTCGCCGCTTCGCAGCGGGTTCCGCATCTGCACCAACGCGGTCTCCTTCACCGACAAGACGCTTACCATCAAGGCCGGGCAGATCAACGACGCCGCCGGCGAGCACCTCAACGGCTCCTTCCCGCCGGACCTGGCGGGCAAGACGCTGGTGCTGGGCCCCTCCGACATCAACGGCGACACCTTCACCATCGCCTCGAACACGCCTACCGAGCTGACGATCAAGGAGGGCAACCTCTCCGAGTACGTGCCCCCGCTGACGAGCTGGGGCCTGCACGTGCTCAAGCAGGAGATCAAGAAGGCCGAGGGCAAGGACCGCGAGCCCACCGAACAGGAGAAGCGCGCCGTCGCCGAGAAGCGAAAGCACGGCATCCTCATTATCGACGGCCCGCCGCGGGGCTGCTGGAACGGCCATTTCGCCTGGTCCACGCGGAACCAGAACTTCGACCCCAAGAGCACCGCCGACGACATCGTGGATGAGCCGGGCCGGCTGGCCGTCTGCATCCGCCTGGGCAAGAACTCCTTCCAGGAGCTCACCGCCCCCACCGCCACCGCCGACGTCACGGCCCGCCGGGCGCGGCGCTTCCAGCCCGCGCCGGGGGAGAAGGTCCACTGGGAGAACTGGGACCTGTCCGACCCCAAGGCCCCGCGCAAGGTGGCCGAAGGGGAAGTCGGCGCAGACCCGCACGGCCTAGTGACCGTCAAGCAGTTCACCATCGGCCAGGCCGGCTGGGGCAACCGGCTTGTTCTCACCAGGAAGTAATCGGTAGACCCTTCTCAACCGCTGAGGACGCGGAGATCGCGGAGGAGGGACGGCGCGAAGAGGACTCTACGCTGCTTCTTCAGGATCTGTTGTTCTCTGCGCCCTCTGCGCTCTCCGCGGTTCAAAACGGTTGTCGCCCTCACTCCTCCGGGTTGATCTGCATGGTCTGGAACTTGGCCTCACGGGCCCACTTGTCGGGGTCGGATTCGTGTTCGGCCAGGGCCTCCCAGGCGGCGGTGTCGGCGTGGGTGTGCATGGCCTCCGCCACGGCCAGGCGGACGACGGGGTCGGCGTCGGTGAGGTGGGGCAGCAGGCGCTTCATGTCGCCGATCCGGCCCAGGGCCTTGGCGGCGGCGCGGCGGACGGCGACATCCTTGGAGCCGATCAGCGCATCCACCCCGGCCGCGGCGGCCGGCGGCCTCCACCAGCTCGCCAGGCGGCAGGCACCAAGCTGGGCGGCGGGGGAATCGGACTTCAGTCCCGTCTGAATGGCCTGGATGACGTCCGCCGGCGCCTTGCCCGCGCGGACCCCGGCCACTTCAGCCTGCAGGAAATCGACGATGTACTCCTGGACGACCACGGGGATGTTGGTCGTCCAGCGGTGGGTGATGACCCGCACCACGTCGGGTTTGCCGAGCAGGGCGTAGACCGGGCGGATGGAGTCCATGAACGGGGAGTTCTCCTGGATCGACAGGAACGGCCGGGGCGCGACGGCGGCGCGGTATTCCTGGCTCAGGAAGGGCAGCTTGGGGTTGGTCAAGCCATGCTCGCCCTCGATCGCGCCGAACTCGTACGTCCGGGTGCCGGTGAACTGTCGGGGCTGGTACCGCTGGATGCACCCCAGCCCGCGCGACCGGCCGACCCAGACGGGCCCGGGCCAGTAATGCATATCATTGGTGATCACCTCGTCCGAGGAGCACGACGTGATACAGGCCGCCACGCGGTCGTCCAGGGCGGCGACGAAGGGGGCGATCTCGGCCCCGTACACGTGTCCCATCACGGCGATGCGGTCGGGGTGCACCATCTCCTTGCGGGTCCGCAGGTAGTCGACCGCGCGGAACCCCATGTGGATCGACGCCGCCAGCGGCACGATCTGCCCCTCGCCGTTGGTGCCCAACCGGTCGTACCAGTGGTCCAAGGCCACCACGACCACGCCCAGCCGGGCCAGGTGCACGGCGTATGCCCGCGAGTACACCTCGCCGGTCATCTT